>CAMWYV010000046.1 GCA_947178565.1 uncultured Porphyromonadaceae bacterium
CCGCCGCGGGCTCGTTTGGCTCGCCCGGCAGCGTGGCCGCGACTCTCTCTGTAGGCAGGCGCAGCCTGACGTGGCATCCGGTTCTGAACCTGAGGCTGTGCTGGCGCACCCTGCTGATCTCCTGCGGGACGCTGCGGCACATAAAGTGCACCGCGCATAAGAGCGGAAATAACCTTTATGTTGAGGTTGTTGAGCATCTGCTCAAATAGATGGAATGACTCGACTTTGTAGATAACCAGCGGGTCTTTCTGTTCATAGCTTACGTTCTGAACGCTCTGGCGCAACTGGTCAAGTTCGCGAAGGTGTTCTTTCCAGAGTTCGTCAATAGTGACGAGAAGAATAGCCTTGTGCCACTCTTTCACGATAGCCTTGCCGTCGCTCTTGTATGCATCAAGAAGATTGACAGGAATATTGAAGATGCGTTTGCCATCGGTCATCGGAACAACAATCATGTTGTCCATACCACGGTTTTCAACACAATCTTTAATTACAGGCATAGCTATTTCGCGAATTCTCTGACCCTTGCGGTCAAAAGTCTCCATTGCGGCGGCATGAATTCTGTCAATAGCCTCCTCTTTGCTAAGCGAGCGGAATTCAGCGTCAGTAAAGGGTGCTTCTATAGTAAGAATTTTGAAGAGCTCAAGAGACAACTCATTATAGTCGCCTGGCTGATCATAAGTGGTTACAAGATTTTCAATAACATCGTAGAACATATTGGCGATATCGATGCCAATTTTTTCTCCAAGCAGAGCGTGGTGACGGCGCGCGTAGATGTATGTACGCTGCTTGTTCATAACGTCATCATACTCAAGGAGACGCTTACGAATACCGAAGTTGTTTTCCTCAACTCTCTTCTGGGCGTTTTCAATAGCTCTGGTCACCATTCGGCTTTCAATCATCTCGCCCTCTTTGAGACCGAGAGTATCAAGCATTTTCATGACGCGGTCTGTAGCGAAAAGTCGCATCAACTGGTCTTCAAACGATACATAGAATACAGATGAGCCCGGATCACCCTGACGACCTGAACGTCCGCGGAGCTGACGGTCAACACGACGGCTCTCATGACGCTCGGTTCCGATGATAGCGAGACCTCCGGCTTCTTTCACTTCATCGGGTAGCTTGATATCTGTACCACGACCCGCCATGTTTGTGGCGATAGTCACAGTTCCGGATTTACCCGCGAGTGCCACAATATCAGCTTCTTTCTGGTGTAGCTTGGCGTTCAGTACATTGTGAGGTATGTGGCGCATGGTGAGCATACGGCTCAGGAGCTCGGAAATGTCAACGGAAGTGGTGCCTACAAGTACAGGACGACCTTCGTTTCTGAGGCGCTCAATCTCTTCTATTACTGCCGCATATTTTTCTTTTTTTGTTTTGTAAACGCGGTCATCCATATCCTTACGCGCAATGGGGCGGTTTGTTGGAATGGTGACAACATCGAGTTTGTAAATATCCCACAGCTCTCCGGCTTCTGTCTCTGCCGTACCGGTCATACCGGCGAGCTTATGATACATTCTGAAGTAGTTCTGGAGTGTGATAGTTGCGAAAGTCTGAGTGGCGGCTTCCACTTTCACGCCTTCCTTAGCTTCGATAGCCTGATGAAGTCCGTCGGAGTATCTGCGTCCCTCCATTATACGACCGGTCTGCTCGTCAACAATCTTAATCTTATTGTCGTCAATCACATACTCAACGTCTTTTTCAAATAGGGTGTATGCTTTAAGGAGCTGAGTGACGGTGTGAACGCGCTCAGCTTTGACAGCATAATTCTGCATCAGCTCGTCTTTTTTCGTGCGACGGTCTTCGATGTTTTCTATTGTTTCCGCTTCCGAGAGCTGTGCGGCGATATCCGGGAGCACGAAAAATTCAGGGTCAGCGCTTGTGCCAGTGAGCAGGTCAATACCCTTGTCGGTCAGTTCGACGCTTCTGTTTTTCTCGTCAATGACAAAATATAGCGGTTCGGTAGCCTTAGGCATCTCACGTGCATTGTCCTGAAGGTAATATCCTTCTGTTTCGAGAAGAATATTCTTGATGCCTTCCTGTGAGAGGAATTTGATAAGCGCGCTGTTTTTGGGGAGACCTTTGAACGCACGGAAAAGCAGAAGCGCGCCTTCTTTTCTCACATCCTTGTCGTCAGAGGCAAGTTTTGTCTTGGCATCGCTGAGTAGCTGGGTTACAAGTTTGCGCTGCGCCGCAACCACTTTTTCCACGTTGGGACGGTATTCATTAAACATCTGGTCATCACCTTTAGGAACAGGACCGGAGATGATAAGCGGTGTTCTGGCATCGTCAATAAGTACAGAGTCAACCTCATCGACAATGGCATAGTAGTGCTTTCTCTGAACGAGGTCTTCGGGTGACATAGCCATATTGTCGCGGAGGTAGTCGAACCCGAATTCATTGTTTGTGCCGAAAGTGATGTCGCAGTTGTAGGCGGCTCTTCTGGCAGGGGTATTGGGCTGATGTTTGTCGATACAGTCCACGGTAGATCCATGGAACATGTAGAGCGGCCCCATCCATTCACTATCTCGTTTAGAAAGGTAGTCGTTTACAGTAACGACGTGCACTCCTTTACCTGAAAGAGAACGTAGGAAAACGGGCAGGGTGGCGACGAGTGTCTTACCTTCACCTGTAGCCATCTCGGCAATCTTGCCCTGATGAAGAACAATACCACCGATAAGCTGCACCTCATAATGGGTCATATCCCATTTTATCTCATTGCCACCTGCAATCCAACGGTTTTTGTAAATAGCCTTGTCACCTTCGATACTCACAAAGTCTTTGCCCTGCGCTGCGAGGTCACGATCCATATCGTTTGCGGTCACTTCAACAGTTTCGTTAGCAGAGAATCTTGCAGCGGTTTCTCTGAGTGTGGCGAAAACAACGGGAAGATGCTCGTTGAGTTTATCTTCAAGTATGTCAATGATATTTTTTTCGTGTCGGTCAATCTCATCCCAGAGCGGCTGGCGCTCGTCGAAAGGCAGAGTTTCAATCTTCTCTTTTTTCTCCAGGATAGCTTTCTCGTCTTCTGCAATCGCGTTTTTGATGTCAGTTCTTACCGCAGTGATTTTGTTGCGGAGCTCATCGTTTGAAAGTTGCTGTAGTTCCGGACCGAGAGCGATGATGGAATCAACAATCGGACGAATTTCCTTGAGGTCGCGCTGCGACTTGTTGCCGAATATTTTACTTAAAAAAGAGTTTAGTGACATGTAATATGGTGTTTTTTAATTATTTATCAAATTAGTGGTATGCACGGATTGCAGTTTGTAAATCAAGTGCAAAGATAGTTTAAATAGCTGAGAAATAGGGGAATCAGCAATGAAAAAAGTGAATTTTAGAATTTCAACGCCGGCATGGATGCGGCATTGGGAGAGCGTATCCTGAGAATGCGGCTGACTGTAGGCGCGATAGCGCGCGCGTCCACCGGAGTATTGATCTTAACAGCCGGTACGCCCGGACCCATGATAAAGGCGGGGGATGAAATGAAGTTATCTCTTGCGATTGTGGTTGTGCCATTCACTCCTGTGAGGTTGAAGTCATCCAGGATTTCCCATCCGGGAGTGATATTGACAATAACATCCCCTGAGTTATCCACCGAAGTGTTTCTTTTCAGCGCAGCGGCATTGTCACCGGCACGTGATGCAATGATGTCATCTATAGTGAATACGGTGGTTACTCCGCTCATTCTCTCCAAAAACTCGGCAGCTTCCGCTCTTACTGTTGTGGGGTCAAGACTGTAGTTCTTGATAGTCTGACGGTTGAGGTAGAAATTGCGGTCGTAGTATCCGTTAACCCACTCACCGTTGCCATGCAGTGCCATAAGGTATGCATTTAGCAGTGAGGCCGCTTTTTTTGCGGAGAAAACTCCGGTAGGTACTCCCCATTTCTCATCATCTCTCCTCCCGGTATTTGATGATGGATGTCCAACAAGGAATATAAGGGCGTTTCCTTTGCCGGCTTTAGTATCGATGCTCTTGAACAGAGCGGCAAGATCACGGTCAAGACGCAGATATGCGTCAAGAGTCTCGAGTCTATTGTCCCCGTCCCGCGAATATGGATATGGAGTGAGTGTATAAGCCAGATTGAGCATATCTATAGCTTCTCTCTGAGCGAACTGCATAGAGGAGAGATAATCGATGGCAATCTGGGTGAGCTCATGGTTTACCTTTGGGGATGCTTTGAAGCGGTCTATTCTGTCCGTCTCCTTTCTGGAAAAAGTATGTCGGTATGGGTACTGTGCCTTGTATGTCGGTATATCGGGATAAAGTTGCGGCTGAATCAGTGGCTCCCACGCCATAGTATCTATTCTAGAGGCAAGGGGCTGCCTGTAGTTGCGTGAGGATATGGCTACCGGTACATCTTTGTAATATGTGGATGTAGCCCACCGTTCTGTTTTGTCATCAATCCAAAAAGCACTGTTTCCGGCATGCCCCGCCATTATGATTGCCGCCTCCGGATCTGGTGCGATACTATAGACCCAACCTGTTCCGGCGGCATCCATTCTCACTTCATCACCAATAGTTGAAACGGCAATAGCGGCAGGTGAGAAAGTCTGGTCTGTGAAATTGCCTATTGCCGATGGGTCATTTAGGGTCGGGGATACTCTTTTAGCCGATGGGTCATATATCCGGGCAGCATGAATACCGTTGACCGGGGGCGTAGCGCCGGTGAATATGAGTGCGGTAGCAGCAGCAGGGTCAAGTCGAGTGCCATAGTCAAGATCGGCTATTGCAGCGCCTTCGTTCATGAGTCGCCTGAATCCTCCGGGTGACAGGTGGTTTTCAAGAAGAGAGAGATAGTCGGCATTAAGTCCTTCGACCATAATACCGACAACGAGTTTGGGTCGCGGAGGAACAGCCTGCGCTTCCGCCGCAAAACCAATCAACGATACGAGGAGTATCCCGAGTATCTTATCCGATATAAATTTCTCCTTTTTCTTTCGCATTTAGTGATATGGATATAGCTCCATGCCCGCAAGAGGTCACAAGCCCACAAGGGTATAAATGCGAGATTGAGACTTTGGTTCATTATAGGCATGAGAATTATCATCACGCAAATTGCTGCAAAGTTAACGATTTGATACCAAATCAGAAAACCGGAGCAGCGTTTCACCCAAATCAGTGCGGGCACGAACAGACAGAATGGATTGAGCCATAGTATGAGCAGATTGGGAGAGGTTGCCTCGTGTGAGGAGATGAATACCAGAAAGGTGATAACACAGCCTGTGAGCCCGAATGCAGTGAATATCAGGGCATCAAACCAGCGGGAAATATTGCGTCGCCACAGGTCGAATTTAGTGATAGCAAAGGTGATGAGGAAGAGAATAGAAAATATGGCAAGCGGTGTCAGATACCATGGTGTCGGTGGTTCTGTAACATCTACGCCGGAGGAGAGTATATTCTGCCGCGCTACAATCGGGCGATTTCCTGCAGCAGCAAATTCCATCTGTCGCATCAGTAGGTCTGGCGCGAAAGTGGTTTCGATTTTAGTTAACGGATAGTCGATTCCGCTGCCGAGCGCGAGGTCAATGCCAAACTGATACCATGGGTAGTTGCGATGGTAGCTTCGCATTATTGAGCGGAATGTAGGCTCTACTCCCGTGATAGATGGCGGAGGAGCGGCAAGTCTTAGGGAGTCATCTATGGCAGAGGAGAGGATTGAAAGCGGGCGAGTTGAGCAGTTGTCCTTTACGTAATTGTAACGGTAAACTCTGTTTTGCGGTAACAGATTGTTCTGTACCGCAGACACTACCTTTGCTGTTTCTTCAGGTTTGAGTGCCAGCACCTGCTCGGTAACAACCCTGCCTGCACGCATATAATGACTGAGGAAGATGTCGGTAGGTATTGCCCCGCACATATAGTCTGTTTCTCCTTTGACAAAGCGGTAAACGAAGTTTGGGGCGTCAAAGTCAAATAGTCCCCAGTTTACCACATAGTCATTCTGAGTGTCGCGGATTCTAAGCGCAGTATGACCTTCCAGTTCGTAAATGTCGCGTCCGGGAGCACAGGTGATGAGACTGACAACAGTGGTTGAGTCAGTAGTTATGGCAAAAGTGCATGGCGGCAATGCGAAGAGCATTACCGCCACGAGCACTAATATCCTGCGGGTTATGTGACGCATCGTGCGAAATTACATGATGCCTTTTTCTCTGAGACGGCACTGCCAAGCCCAAGCGCTGCGCATAGTGTCGGCAAGGGGAGTATCAGCAGTCCATCCGAGCACTTCGTTGGCGTGTGAGGGATTGCCCCAGACTTTTTCAATATCACCGGGGCGACGACCTACGATTTTATAAGGAACTTTCACTCCGGTTGCGCTTTCGAATGTGTTGATGAGTTCGAGCACGCTGACTCCGTTTCCTGTACCGAGGTTATAGATCTCGATGGGGGCAGCTTCGGGATTTTCGAGCATACGATCCATAGCCTTAACATGGGCTTTAGCGAGGTCAACAACATTGATGAAATCGCGGATGCATGAGCCGTCCGGGGTGGGATAGTCGTTTCCGAACACACTCAGCTCCTTGCGGATACCGATTGCGGTCTGAGTGATGTATGGAATGAGGTTCTGGGGCACTCCGTTGGGAAGCTCGCCGATTTCAGCGGAGGGATGTGCGCCCACCGGATTGAAGTAGCGGAGGATAACGCTTTTGAACGGTGCGCCTGCATTGATAACGTCAGTGATGATCTCTTCTGAAATCTGCTTGGTGTTGCCGTAAGGGGATGTGGCTTTCTTGATTGGTGACTGTTCTGTCACGGGGTTGACATCCGGTTCGCCGTAAACAGTACATGAGGAAGAGAATACAATACCTTTCACTCCATTGGAACCCATGAGATCAAGGAGATTCATGAGGGTGTTTAGGTTGTTGCGATAGTAGAGGATGGGTTTCTCCATAGATTCGCCGACCGCCTTGCTTGCTGCGAAGTTGATGATGCCTTTAATGTCGGGATACTTTGCGAAGAGGGCTTTGAGTGCGTCCATGTCGGTGCAGTCAGCCTCTACGAAGTCAGGGCGAACTCCGGTTATTTTTTCGATTCCGTCAAGAACTTCTTTGTTTGAATTTGATAGGTTGTCAATAATCACAACGGAATATCCGGCATTCTGTAGTTCCACAACAGTGTGTGATCCGATATAGCCAGTTCCGCCGGTAACAAGAATTCTGTCTTTTTTCATTTGTACTGGTGATTTAGGTATGATTTAATAGCGCAAATGTAGTTAATTCAGATTATCTATGCAAGATAATTGACATTCATGCGGCAGTTCGTGCAGTCAAAGGCGAGTTCAAACATGTAATTACCCGATTTTATAGTGAGTGGACCTTTCCATTGCGCGCCATTTGGAGTTTTGAGGCATTTGCCGCACTCGCGCCGCAAACAATAACGGGTAGTCATTAGGCGGGTGCCTTCAGGTATTTTGCCTTTAGTGGTTTCAAGTGCAGGTTCAATTGATGTCGCTCCGATTTCGTGGTAGAAGTCGGCAGCGAGAGAATTGGCTACGTTATCGTTGAACGTTAAAGATTTATGGGATAGTAGTTCTTAGACTTTCGGATCAGTAG
>CAMWYV010000047.1 GCA_947178565.1 uncultured Porphyromonadaceae bacterium
CCATATAACAATCTGAGTGACTGCGACGGAGCATATTCCGAGTATTTTGCCGAGCATAATCTGAGTTGGCTTTACAGATGATACCACAATCTCAAGCACTCTGTTGTTTTTCTCTTCGATAATGCTTGTCATGACCATCTGACCATAGAGCAGCAGACACATATACAATAAGAAGGTGAGGCTCACACCAAGAAAATAGCTTAACTCGGTAGAACTCTGCGCTTCGTCTTCGCTCTTATCGGTGCGTATGCTCTGGAGCTTCACATCACTGTGAATCTTATCCATTATCTCGTTAAGATTCTCGATGTTATAGCTTTTCAGCCGGATTGACTCAATGATATCGTTTACATCGGAGGTTATGCCATTTTCAAGAGTCATGGAAGAGGCTCCGTTTGTATAAAGTCGTATGGTCTTGTTGCTTTCGACCACTCCTTGCGGGATGTAAAGCACACCGTTTACCTCCTTATTGCTAAGAGCCGAATCAAGAGATACCGTGACCGGAGTGAATCGGGTCTCTTCGGTGTTCTTCAGATTCTGCGCTATCACTCCGCTTTCGTCCACTACAAGAAAATCGCGGGTTTCTCCGGAGGAAACCATCATGATCAGTGCCGGTGCCGCCATCAGTGCAAGCATGAAAATCGGCATGAGTATGGTGGTGATTATGAAACTTTTCTTGTGGACACGCTCTTTAAACTCACGTCCTATAATTATTCCAATCTTATTAGCCATAGCCGGTATTATTTAATTTCTGTGTCTGCTGTTCCTACTGTGGTGATAAAAATATCGTTCATTGAAGCCATGACTTCATTTATCGCTGAAATCTCAACGGTGTTGTTGGCAACTTCGATTATATCGCGGAGCGATGTGCCGGGATTGATGAGCAATCTGAGCGATTCGCGCTCTCTGGATGCCTGAGTAACTTCAAAATTACCGGCAAGCGGCAGCAGGGCGTTCATCAGCGCATTTGAATTTCCGTTGAAAACAATGTCATATCTGCCGTCGGAATACTCCCGTCTTATTTTGTTGACATTGCCGGTGAGAATATTCTGACCACGGTTTATGAGTGTTATGTTTTCGCAAAGTTCTTCAACCGATGCCATATTGTGGGTGGAGAAGATAACAGTCGAACCTTCATTCTTGAGACGGATAATCTCTTCCTTGAGCAGATTTGAATTGATAGGGTCAAACCCGGAGAACGGCTCATCAAAAATCAGGAGCTTGGGTCGGTGAAGAACCGTAACGATAAACTGCACTTTCTGCGCCATACCTTTAGAGAGCTCCTCGACCTTGCGGTTCCACCACGACAGAATATCGAAACGCTCAAACCACTCCCTGAGGCTACGGGTAGCTTCTGCCTTTGAGAGACCTTTGAGGCGTGCGAAAAACACAGCTTGCTCTCCGACCTTCATTTTCTTATACAATCCTCTTTCTTCAGGGAGATATCCGATATTCGTCACATCGGCTGCGGTGAGGGGATGACCGTTGAATACCACCTCTCCGCTATCGGGAGCTGTGATATGATTGATTATTCTGATAAGTGTGGTCTTGCCGGCGCCGTTGGGCCCGAGCAGACCGTAAATGGTGCCTTCAGGCACCGAAAGACTTACATTGTCAAGCGCTTTGTGTCCCGTATAGTTTTTAGACACATTGCTGACTTCAAGCAGATTCATTCTGTAACTATATTGTTTGTGTTATTATTTTTTTTGCCGAAAAAGCGGTCGATAATCACAGCGAGAGAGCCGTCACCGGTAACATTGCAGGCGGTTCCGAAGCTGTCCATCGCGATATAGAGCGCAATCATCAGTGCATTCTGAGTTTCCGAGAAACCTAAAATGCCACTCAGGAGTCCCAGAGAAGCCATAATCGCACCGCCCGGAATACCCGGTGCCGCAACGATGGTGACACCAAGCATGGTTATGAAATGCGTGAACATCCCGATGTCGTAAGGAATGCCTTGCAATATCATTATCGCGAGGGCACAGGCAACAATTTTCAGTGTGCTCCCGCTCATGTGGATAGTGGCGCAAAGCGGAATGACAAAACCCGCAACCTCTTCGCTCACCCCCATTTTTATAGTCTGCCTTAGCGTTACCGGTATGGTGGCTGCGGACGACTGGGTGCCGAGCGCGGTAAAGTATGCGGGCATCATGTTCCAGAGCATTTTAAAAGGATTCCTGCGGTTGAAGAGCGATGCTACGCAAAACTGAAACACAAGAATGAAGATGTGAATGCAGAAAATCACCACAATTACCTTGAAAAACGCTTTCAGCATGATTCCCACCTGTCCGCTCACGGTCATATTGAGGAAAATACCGAGAATATAGAATGGCAGGAGTGGAATCACAGCCTTGCGGATAGCCATTGAAACGATGTCGCGAAATTCGTCAGCCGCTTTCTTCAATGTATCGCCTTGAACGAATGCGATGCCGCGCCCGACCATGAAAGAGAGCACCAATGCGGTCATAACCGACATGACCGGAGGCATGGGCATGGTGAACCATGGTTCGGCAGCAGCCTGAGCGTCTTCCACAGCTATAAGTCCGGGGGCTTTGGAAATCAGGTGCGGAAAAACCGTGTCGCAGGTGAAAAATGAGAAGAATCCGGCAAAAAGTGTCGCTCCGTATGCAAGCAGGGCAGTGGCAAGTAGCATCTTGCCTGCCGACTTGCCTATGTCGCCGATAGCGGGAGTGACAAAACCGAGGATAATCAGCGGGATGAGAAATCCGAGAAAGGAGCCGAAAATCTCATTGAAAGTGGCGCACAGACGAGCCAGCCACTCCGGGGCAAAATATCCGAGCGCTATGCCAGCCGCAATCGCAATGGCTATCTGCGGAAGAAGTCCGAGTCTGAATCCTTTTCTCATCTCACAAGGATTTTTTCAGATTTGTTGCCGCAGCGACGGATATATATGCCTGGAGCGAGATTCTCACCATTCACTCTCACACCGTTCAGGTTATAATATTCCACTTTACAGTCGGTTTCTTCCGGTGAATAAACGGGGGTGATTGCGGTGACATCCATATCACCCTTGAATGTGCCGGAGATTCTTATTCCCTCCTCAATCCACTCTATATCCATGAGCAGATTGAATTTGTTCGCGAGGTCGGAATAGCCGTGCAGATTAATGTCAAGTGTCATTCCGGGCTGAACCTCGACCGCGGTAGCCGCACCGTCGTAAGCTTTGAATCCGTTTGACAGAGATGAGATGCTGACGCTGGGTACAGTCACGGAGTTGCCTATTGCCGCAGCTCTCGATCCTGCGAGGTCTATGCCTTCGATGATGCATTCGGCGCGGTTGGCGTATGAGGGAGTGAGGTGGATTCTTACATCATGCTCCTTGACGGAGTTTTCTGTCTCGGTGGTGAGTGTGCCGGTAAACACGGCTCTTTCGGCAACCGCCGGCATCTCGTTCGCGTTACTGAATTTTACGAGTATGGGCACTCTCTTCTCATTATCCATAAACCATGTGACGTCAACATTGATTCTCACTTCCGAGTCAGTCGTGATTGTGCCGTCAACCTTTACGTTTGCATTAATCTCTCCTCCGGCAAGCACCATTCCGTCAACCTTGCCGGTGTAGCGGTCGTAACCCTCTGCAGGAGTCATGGTGATGTCATCGACCTGAATATCGCCGAGTGCGGCTGGTTCTGATGCCGCATCAAGGGCAAGCGAGAAGTCGGGGAGCAGGAAGGTGTACATACCGTCATCGCCTGTCTGCGCTATCTTGATGACAGCCTGCTGACCGCCTTCCGTGATATCATAGCCGTCAAGCGCAACGGTGAGTATGCCGGGGAATGTGAGCCATGCGGTTTCGTTACGCTTGCCGTTGAACTCAACGTTGATGGGAATATTCTCATCCTCGCTCGCTTTCCACAGCACCTGAATGGTCATCCGTGCATTTCCGGCAGCGTCAACCGTGCCGTTCAGGTTTATGTCGGCAATGATTTCGCCGTCAAGAAATTCCATGGCGGGAACAAATCCGGTATATTTGGTTTCGCCGTCAGTCTCCTCAACCTCCACATCTTCAACAACGATGTCGCCGAGAGTAAGCTCCGTGCCTTCGAGGTCAATGCTGAAATCGGGGAGCTTGAAGATGCATTTGCCGTTGACAGGTTGAGTGATATAGACGGTCGCTTTCTGGTTTTCAGCGATATATGAACCACCCATTTCAATTGAAAGTGTGCCGTCAAAGTCGGTCCACTCTTCGCTTGGAAGCGGTTCCGTATTACCTGTTTCCGCGGTTTTGACACCGTTGAATTCAACATCTATTTCAATGCCTTCCCAAAGCACAAGTATCTTCATCTTCGCATTGCCTTGGGCATCGGTGGTGCCGTTGAGGGTCACATCGGCAACAATCGAGCCTTCCGCCAGTTCAAGTCCTTTCACCTCGCCGGTATAGGTATATCCGCCGTTGCCGTCAGGAGTCATTGTTACATTCTCGACCACAATGTCGCCGAGCGGAGTGGGACCGTCGCCGAGGTCGAGGCTGAAGTTGGGCAGGCTGAATGTGCAGGTGCCGTCATTGTTCTCTTTAATATTAACCTTAGCTTGCTGACCACCTCCGGTAATATCATCGCCCATCATGTAGATGTTGAGAGTACCGGTATATTCAACGGTCTTTCCTGCCGAGGGAGCGGGAACATCTTGCTTTTTGAAGTTAAGGGTATAGGTGTGGGTATTCTTGCCATCCTCGTCAGCTCCGTCTGTGGTAACAGTTATAGTCACCGCATATTTTGACGAATCATAAGCGATAGTGATTTTGGCGTCCGGGTTGGAGCTTTCGGCTGTAACGGCTCCTTCGGCAGGCATCTCCACAGAAGTGAGACGGTAGGTGAAAGTATTGGTGTCGAAATCATCAAGGGGAGTGCCGTTGATGCTTATTTCCGAGAGTCTTGAGTTGACAGGCTTGTCGAAACGCAGGGTGTAAGTGTGGGTTTTCTTGCCGTCGAGGTCGGCACCGCCTGAGTTCGTAACAGTAACGGTAGCAATACCCTCGGCAACATTGCGCGACACAGACACCGTGGCTCTGCCGGAAGTCTTCATCGCAGTGCCGTCAATCTCGTTCTGAGCCGGGAGCGCTCCGCCAATAGTATATTCAAATTTGTCTCTGTCAAATCCTTCCACCTCTTCTCCTCTCACTTTCAGGGAAGCGAGTCGTGAGAAGTAAGGCAGATCGAAATGCAGGGTATATACAGTCGTGGAGGCATATTTGCCGTCTGCATCTCCTGAGTTTGCAACGGTAATGGTGACAGTAGCGGATTCTACATCGGTATCTATTTTATAGTCGCTGATGCCGTTTCCGTTATATAACTGAATATCAATTCTATCCTTTTCAGGAAGCTGTCCCGGTAGGGTATAATCGAGCTGCGACGGGGTGAAATCGGGAATCTCCTCACCGTCAAGGGTTATAGACGATGCTGTGGAATAATAAGGCAGATTGAACTGCACGATATAAACGTGGCTTGTCTTGCCGTCTATATCTTTCTGTCCGCCGTTGGTAACAGTGATTCGTGCAGTAGCATTTATATGGTCGAAAATCACTGTGGCAACCGGATTGCCGGAGCATTGCTTGAACATATAGCTGAAAAGCGCCCTGGCGTCCTCATCGGTCGCGGGGAGCTGACCGGCAAAGGCTATCGGTGTCTTGCCGTCCTGTGGCAGTCCGGTTAGTTCCTGACCTCCGATTGTGATTGATTCGAGGCGGCTGAAATATGGCAGATTGTACTGCACGGTGTAGGTGTGGCTGCTCTCGCCGTCAATGTCCGGCTGAGTGTTTGTAACCACCACAGTAACCAGAGCCTTTTCAGCATTGGCTGACTTCTCTTTGATCTCAGCCTTACCCTCGGAATTGCTGCCCTTTATCACAGTGGGTGTGACAGTGGGGCTTGCCGGCATCTGGGCGTCAATGGTGTAAGTGAATGTGTTGCGGTTGAAACCGGGCACGGCTACGCCGCCGATAACAAGCGATTCAAGGCGTGAGAAGAATGGCGCATCATACTTAAGCGTATATGTGCGGCTTGAAATGCCGTCTGTGTCCGCGTTGCTGTTTGACACTTTAACCGTAGCGGTTGCGGTTTCAAGATTCAGACTCACCTCATGCTTGATGACACCGGCTGTTTTCTCCGGGAATTCAAAAGTAGCTTCGATATCTTCCACTGTTTTAGGCATCTGACCGGGAACGGTAGCTCTGATAGTCTCACCTGTCTCTTCAAGCAAATCCACCTTGCCATTGGCTGTCACGATAGCTGAAAGACGTGAATAATAGGGGAGGAAGTGTAGTATATATTCGCGTTCGTCCTCGCCGTCACTGTTTGAAATCTCATTGCTCACAAGCAGCGTCACTGTTGCGGTAGTTGCATCGATAGTTACTTCAACCTGAGTGCCTTCCGTCGTATTTCCGTCATATTCGAGAATGGTGTAGGAGAGTTCGCTTTCAGATTCTATCACCGGGCTGTCAATATGATATTCAAACACATCGCTGTCAAATCCGGGCACTGCGACACCGCCAACAGCGAGGCTGCCCAGAGACACGGAGCGGTTGTCATGCGTGCGCTGGTTGAAAGTGAATGTGTAAGTATGCGATTTCTCTCCATCGTAGTCGGTGCCTCCGTCGGGATTGCTTACGGTCACCGTAAGTTTTGGAGTCTTGCTGTCATACTCGTCACCGTCCAGACCGGTCACCACGGTAAGTTCCTTGTCATCAAACCACTCGAAGCGGACACGTTCATCTATATTATCATCATGACGATAACCGCTGACGGTATAGGCAAATGTCTTGGAGTCAAAAGCGGGCTTGAGGGTCAGTGCTTTATCGCCGGCGGCATTCATTATCGATATTTTCTTGGGACGTGAGAGATCGACGCTGTCAAATATCAGATTATATGTGTGGCTGCTTAGTCCGTCATAGTCTTTGCCCCCGCTGTTGGTCACAGTGATTGTGCCCGCTCCCGTCTCGGTGTTTACTGTCACTTTCGCTGTCTGGTTGCCGTCGGGGAGAATATAAACCGGCTGAATGTCAGTTACAGCAGGCATGAGTCCTATTGCACGGAGGTCAATTGACTTGCCGTCCTCGCTCACCGGGTATGTGGTACCCTTTACAGTCACTCCGCTGATTCGCGATGATGTGGGTGAGTCATACACCAAAGTATAGCTTTTTGTCAGCACCGGGTCGGCATCGGTATTGGTTACTGTGATTGTGAGTTTGGGATTATTGATGTCATCGGGAGTGCCGAAATCGCTGTTGAGCGTAACGGTGCCGCTGATTCCCGAGGCTTTGGTGACACTCTTCGGAAGAGTTTTGTCACTGTATTGTTCGCCGATATTCACGGTTTCGCCGCTCACGCTCACTGTGTTTTCGTCCATCAGTGTGATTTCCTCAATCTCGGCTCTGAAAGGGAGGAAAGATAATGTGTAATTGCGTGTAGTTTCGCTGTCATCAGGGTGAGATACAGTCAGTTTCGCGGTAGGATTGTCATTATCGCCGCCGCGGACAATTGAATCGATCACCGGATTGTCAGTACCGTCTGTTTCCACAGTCAGGTC
>CAMWYV010000048.1 GCA_947178565.1 uncultured Porphyromonadaceae bacterium
AAGTTGGTGACTTTTATCCTGTTTCAGACGTTCAGGTCAAACCTCACAGTTTCATTTCCCGCCAACAGTTCACGTGTTCGCTCGATGTTATTCTCGTATATGTGAACGTTTCCCAGATTCAGCGTTATAGACTTCAAAGGTGCTTCAATCTGTCGCGATATCAAATACAAATGGTAAATGTCAGCAGGTAAACCTAAATTTGCGTCGCTGCTTCTCTGGTAAGCTGACAACACCAACTCACCATCTTCGAGCTGAAATTGAATGAGGCTTAAGCAAGGTGCTTGGTTCGTCTCCGCTCCTGTTGAACCTAAGAACAGAACGTAATTTTTACTGTTGCGTTTCTCTCGATTGATTTGCTCGATTAAAGCCGGCAACTTCTCAAAATAGGTTGGATAACTGTTAATGAGAATCTGCCCACAATAATCCCACCAGTTTATCCCTGCTTCTCTGTACTTCGTCAGGTCTTTTTCTCCAGCCATAAACAAGTTAAGTTCATTGCGCAGCTTCTTACGCGCAATGTTGTGTCCCTCGAATATCTCTAACAGGTCATAAGGGGGATAAATGCAGCTGCTCATTGAGCAAATAAGTAATTGAACCCTTTTTATTGTTCTGTCGTTTGCCGTGCTGCAATATCTTGCCGAGCATGGCGTAATACTTGTTTTTATTCATTCAACGCGAAATTAGCACGCTTCTGTGACTTTCGGGGCATTTATTCCGGGCTTCCTGCTGAAACCGATTTGCAGCCGCTTCCTAAACGCTTTACAATATCGTAAACACTTCGCTCGCTCACGTTGTACCGCGACGACAAGCAAGCGACAATATAAGCCACTTTCTCGCCTCGTTCCCTGGCTTCCCGGAAGTCCTCAAACAGTCCAACATATTTGTAATCGCTTGGCTTTATTCCGGCTTTTTCCAAGTTCTCAATCAGAGAGCCGCAGATTTTAAGCGTTTCATACACTGTCATTCTGCATTTTTTCGTATATTTGTAACTCCTACGACATATTAGCAACACGCCAGTAAGACAGTCAAAGGCATTTTGCCCCCGGCTGCGTCTTACTGGCGTTTCGTGTTTGTATGTCGTAGGAAAACTGCAAATCAAGCCGGGGGCTTTTTCTATACCTCCGCGCTAGTATCGGTCAGAGTCGTGTTATCATCATATCATTAAATTGGGCTTGATAATTCAGGGTGTTTGTGCGCTGGCGTATCTGAGCACCCCACATGGGCGCAGCTTCGCCAAAGTTTTCGCTTAACCAGTTGCAAAGCTCCACGATCTGCGACTTGTCAGAAGTGAAATAAACCCACTTTGTGCCGTGCAGCAGGCGCAACACATTCAGATAGTCGGTCAGCTTCCAATAACTTTCATATTGTCCGCACTCGGTAGTAAGATATGGCGGATCCAACACAAACAGCGTTCTACTGTTATTCTTTTCACGATCGAATAGTTCGCGGTAGTCCATGTGCACCACTTCCAGACCGTCCAGAT
Organism: uncultured Porphyromonadaceae bacterium; assembly: GCA_947178565.1. Classification (GTDB taxonomy): domain Bacteria; phylum Bacteroidota; class Bacteroidia; order Bacteroidales; family Muribaculaceae; genus Paramuribaculum. Next base: position 1,484 of record CAMWYV010000048.1, read on the forward strand.
AGCCCTCGCACTCATATGCACCCGGTCGCACCCGGTTATACATCGTGTGTTTGCGCAGTTCCTCCAGTGTCTTAACCCATTTCCCGGAAAAGAGCACATTTCGGCCAATGGTCATTATATCGACGTAACCGTCACGCTGCTCATAATCGGCGACAATCTCCAGCACATTGGCACGCTGTGCATCAGTGAGCCGCTGGTTGGCTTCAACGCCTATTAAACATTGTTTAATGGCTCTTAAAATCTCGTTAGTCTGTTCCACCGCTGCCAGTCGGTCAACATACCGGTCAAAGTCATTATAAACGACCCTGCAACTGGGCAACACATGTTTAGTGGTGTGAGACAACAGCCCTGATCCTCCGAAAAGGTCAACAACTGTGTCAACGTAACCGGTTACCTGTTCCAGCACTTCGGTGAAGTCCCGGAGGAAATAACGCTTTTGTCCCATAAAAGGGAGTGGCGCACATTTGTAGTTCCTACGCATTCAGCATAACATTATTTTCTTGATTGTTTATACACTTCGTAAGCGTCATTCAACTGCCACGGTTCTAACTCAAACGAGTTATTCGCCATCACAGCCTCAAAAACCACGGCAATATATCTGAGCTTATTTTCAAGTTTAGGCAACAGAACCTCCAAGGGTTTTATATCCTCCACAGTCGCACCTATGGCGGCTGCAAATTCCGGAACCAGGAACTTACCCACAAGACGGGGATCTCCAAAGTCAACAGTGCGCTGCACCATTGTTTTTACATCCTCTTTTTTGTACCTGAATATATTAGTGCCTCTCAGACACATTTCCCACCGCCACTTAAAAGCAGTAGGATTATAAACGAGTTCCACAAAATCCTTGCCTTTGATTCTTGAGGCAACCTGATTGCCGAAAAAGGCGGCACTACCAACTAAAATTCTTTCCATTTTATTTCATTTTATACAATAAGATCAGCGGGAAACCATATTTTAAGTTCCCCGGCATTATTCATCCCTACATATTGGCAACACCCAGATTCTGCCGGGGCTATTTCAAGCCTTTTGCTACTTGACCCCTTTACACCATTCAATATGCTGACCGCCTTGATGGGTGTTGACTGTCCGGAGCCGCCTTTAACATCAACATACTCCACATTATCACCAACGGATATATGTTCGATGTAATCATTAAACTTGCAAAATCCGATACCACCACCCAATCTGTTACCCCTGAAATAAGACATGAATGTATTTGAGCTGCAATATGACCCAATATCATTACCTGAGCACATCTTATTAAAGGTATTGTTCCTACAGGAAGATCCAAACCTATTGGCATAAACCGTACCTGCCAGATTATTCTCCTCGCAATATGCTCCGAAGTGATTGTCATCACAACCATAACCTAAATTGTTGCCCTTACAGTTATTCCCGAATATATTCCCGCGACAATGCCAAACCAGAGTGTTATTAGCACACCCTACACCAAATATATTACGCTCAGATTCCATGCCTAACGAATTATCATAACAATCCGTGTCAAATACATTATATAAGCAACCATCGCCCAAATCATTATTATTTGAATTCAGTCCAAAATGGTTACCGCAGCAATTAAATCCGAGCCAAAGTGCATAGCAGTTTAACATAAATGTATTATCACGACAGAGTCTGTTAAGGTATATGCTACTACACCTTTGCTGAAATTCGTTTCCATAACTTTTATATCCCAGGAAAATGCCATAACATCCATGTCCCAATTTATTCATAGATAATCCATAGCCTTCTATCCTTGAACACCAGGGGGCAAATACATTTCCCTGAGCACCGCCATATATAGTTATTTCATAGCAATCATCACCAAAGTAATTATGGCGAATAAATTCAGTCTCAAGCGAATTACTCACGGCACCGAGTACTATATTATTCAGGACTCGCCCATAAGTATCAAAAGAATCCAAATATGCGATCTCAGCAATGGGTTTTATGGTATTTCCCATTGCGCAGTGGAATGTTCCAACACTTGCATCAGCCACCTCCATGTCACGATTCACAAGACTGAATGTGTAGAACCATTTGTCGCATTCCCCATCCGAAACCCAATAGTAATTACCATCGAAACTAAGAAGATATTTTATGATGGGATATTGCCATTCAGGATCTTCAGCCCATTCAGGCGCTATGTTATTCGGGGTTAACAGGTCGCCCTCGCATAAAAACCTGCGGAACATGATATTTTTGAAATCAAATGGACAATCGTTGCCCCATTCATCTATCATGCGATATATTACTCCTTTTCCATTATCAGGGTCTGCCCACGCAAACCTGCAAATATCATTGTCAAGGCAATACCATATTTTCCACGCCTCCAGGTTGGATGATGAGAAATACCCATCCACATCCCGTTCACTTTGAATAGCCATAGCTTCCTCACTCAGTATATTTATACCCTGAGCTTTTACTATCAGATCAAACGGATGCCCGGCGCATTGTGCCACATCATCATTTGCGACAGTTGTATCGTAGTCCGTTATGCGGTAGTAGGCGCCGGGGATAAGCTCGCCGTTGCCTCGCAACTCGACTAAGCGGCTATATTCAACATTAACCATTTTCACACTTGAATCCATCGCCTCACTGATAGCAGCGTTATATGCTTCGGTTATGTTAGCTTCCAGTTCCGCCAAAAGTCCGGCGAGACTTTCGTTGTCAGTGACACCCTGCAGGAATGATTCAATTTCCTGCCATGTGTTGATTGTAGCCTCTTTGGTGTCTGTCGTTTCAAGGAATGTCTTTACAGTAACGGCGAGGGCATAAAGTCCTGCATAATTCTCACCGAGTGCCTCAAGAGCCGCCTTTGCATCGTCAAGACTGCCACCACTTTTGATAATATTTGATATATTGATTATATCATTTTTTGCAGTGTTAATTTCAATCTGCTGCGCCTCATCAGTCTCCTCCAGTTCGTCTATTTCCTCCGCTTGCCGCTCCTGAACGGTATTTAACCAATCAATCTGAGTGGTATGCCTCGCAATCATAGTTTCGAGGATCCTGCCCTCACTTGCATCATACTTCTTGTTGAGAGAGTTTGTAAGTCCCTCAACTTCCGTTAACCCGACTTTATCGTTTTTATGACGGAAGCTGTCAATTAAATCCGCAAACTGGCTCTCTGTGGGGTAAGCACCATTTTTGAACCACTTTTTTAACTGTGCTATATTCTGAACTGCCATTATCGTTGTTTATTTAAGGTTACTTATTTAGCCCGCATAATGTATGCAAGGACATAATAGGGTGGACGGTTTTCATGAGACGCACCATTTCCGATTGCTTCTGTATCGTGTTTTATATACAGTAAGCCATTATTGTCTAAGTCGTATTTGCCGGATCCAATTTTTTTGTTTATTTCTTTTGTATCGTAATCACACCCTGTCAGTTTGTCACTCTTTTCGGCAAAGTAGTAATCTTTGAAACTGTGGCTATGACTTGGAAGCTGATCCTCGGTCAATATGACACTTTTTGTACCTCCGCCGGTGCCTTTAGTTTTATAGTCGTTGTCACTGTCATGCTGACCGACAACGAATCTGCCGCGTAAATCCGGCACCCTGAAATTTCCTGCAGTTGTCGAGTAATTGGTTCCATTGTTTGAAACAGCTGTATTATAAGCTGACCCGATCACTTTGTATAATTCATGATAGGATGCCGTGCTCAGCTCTCTGCCGTCACAAAGGACATATCCATCCGGCACAGCACCTCCAGCCCACAGGATAACAGCACCTATGGGAGTTGTCTGAACCGCATCCAGTTTTTCCTGTAGCAATTTATTCTCCTGAATGAGTTCGTTTATAGTTCTTAAATCAGAGAAATCTTCCCATTCAAAACATTCATCTCCGTAACCAGGCATAAGGCTCCTTTTGGTATATGCCTCACCGTATTCAATATTATTTACCGTAACACTAACCCTCTCCTGTTTGAGATGCATTCCGGAGGTAGTAGATCCTCCCTCCCAGTACAATATCTCACCATCGGGGAACTGTTTTGTTTTTACAAAGACCCATCCGGGATTTCGCCGCACACCATCATCTGTTGATTCGCAACCGCATAGGATAACTTTATCACCTGCTATATTGCCTATTATTGTAGATATTGATGTAAGGTTCTGCAGGTAGTCCAGGGTTTCAGCATCAAGCGGAAAATCCTTATTGGGTTGATTAAGAAAGTTGCCTAAAATCTTTTCCATATCGTATTATATATAGTTTATTGTAAATCGCATTGAAGCCAGTTTGTATGTATTAATGAGAGCTTTCATTCTTATGGTTGTCTGTTCGTTGTTGAGCTCAGAGGGAACATTAGCCCAGAAATCATATCCGCTTGTGCCACTGAATCCCCGCCGGTGAGTTATAACCGATCCTTTGCTCCGCTGCGGTAGAATAGTCCACCTGCCGACATCACGCTGAAATATAACATCCGCTTCTATTGTCGAGCTACTCTGGCTATCCTCGATTGTGATACGTCGGAGTGCCGGGTCAAACTCATCATTAAGCACACCGCGGAGCTTGCACACTTGCCCGTTATGTCTGAGACGGTAACGGGTAGTGCTCCGGTACTTCCTTAACTCCTGTACAAGTCGTCCCAACGGGGTAACACCGGCATATATCAGGGCACCCACAAGCGGTCGGCGCAGCCATGTAGGGAGTACAAGCAGAGCCAGTCGCTTAATATTCACGTTAAACGTTTCATCACTCCTGCTGGTCATAAGCTATCATTTTAACTGTTATTGCTCCAGGCTTGAAATATCCGGCTGTAGGGGTAAGTCTTGCATTTATTTGCGTTGTGGTGCTTTCATTCGCAGCCTTAGCGGTACTTCCGCGCAGTTCCACGATTTTAACGCCCTCAACCTTCTGCAACCGATCAATTAGTGCCATATTGGTATATTCTCCGTTAAAAGGCAAATTCTCGATATAATCGCAGATAACATCACGGCACGCGGTCTGCACGGTGTCAGGCTCCAACATCGCGTTATAATAGACATCGACGGTGCAGCCGAATGTGTCCGCCTCCATATTCACAAGTGCTGTTCTTACTCCGGCATCCTTAATCTCGTTTATGTAGGCTTTCAGTTGCTTTTCCTGTTCCGCTGTTATTGGTTTGCGTACGCCGCCACTCTCTCCTGCTACTTTTATGGTAAGCAGACTGGCGTCCTTGCTTTCCATTGCGACCGCATGTTTAACCACACGCGCGGCGGCAATATCACCCTCGCTCATCCCGGTGGTATCGTATGTGTCGCTGTCATGCGCCAGTTCCTTGCCCGCCATGAAGCGCAGAACCTTGTCGCGGTACCATTTCGGGCGGTGGGCTATCAGTTCCTCCAGTTCTGCCGTTACTTCCTCTTTATGACGGCTGACAAGCTGCTCTATGGTCCAGGCACATACTGCCCAGACATAAATCAGAATATTTTCAACGCTCGCTGCTCCGAATACATCGCCGAACTCAGAGCCCGGGGCAAACCCGTAGAGTTCCGCCGCTGACTCGTTGCGCATAAATTCGCGTGCGATCTCTGTTTTAATTTCGTTAATATTGCGTGCCATTTTACTACTCGTTTAATAGCTGTTAAATGCTGTTTAACTCACTATAAAATCAATTTCAATACCCATAAAGCCAATACCGCCGTATGGGCAAGCCGACATATCGTCCGAGCTTACTTCCGTTGCCGGCTCAACCTTGTGCGCCTTGTAAAGTTCAACGGTGCGTGTATCTCCACTCTCCACCGGTTCCGGAACTATCAGCACACGCCCATCCTCCAGCCGATCAGTTATGCTCATACCGTTAGCCTCTGCCAGTGCGAGCACCGTTTCAATGTGTCCGCCCGTTTGCAGGGCAATATCAAGCAGTGTTTGCCTCTCTTTCGCTGTCGTTCTCATCGTTCTATGCTGATAGTTCCGTCAGTTTCCATTACCACACGCTCACAATCGACACCGCAACCGCGCAACATCTGCCGAACCTCACCGGGCCACATTAAATCGGGCTGACCGGCTCGAAGTCTGCCGGCTT
>CAMWYV010000049.1 GCA_947178565.1 uncultured Porphyromonadaceae bacterium
CTAACAAGTAGTGAGTGCCGGTCTTATAAATTCCACATCAAAGGATGCGATGAAACTCCGAATGACAGGATTTGAGTGCTCGTCCGCCTCTGTAATCCGCCTGGGCATTTAATGCCTCCCACAAGTGGGATGGGGCCCGCCATTGGCTGACTAAGCTTGTCTCGGTATTTCACAAGTAATTGATGAGTTTCCCAATCTACTTTGATGTGGTATACTTTGAAGCTGGTATTGTTTTTTTAAGTATTAAAGCGCTCTCGCTTCACTATTACAACACAAAGATAAAGCATCATGTTCGCAATCGCAAATTATATATTCCCCTTTTTTTTTAAAAAAATGCATCCGTATGTAACTTTACGCCAATTATCCTCCTCTAATGGGTAAAATAGATAGAAAGATGATAATAAAACTCAAGGATGTAAACAAAACCTATCCCGGTGCGGTGCCCCTCCATGTGCTCAAAGGCATAAATTTGGAAATAGCCAAGGGAGAACTCGTATCTATCATGGGTGCTTCCGGCTCCGGTAAATCCACTCTCCTTAATATATTAGGTATTCTTGATAATTATGACTCCGGAGAATACTATCTTGACGGAGTGCTCATCAAGAATCTCGGTGAAAACAAGGCTGCCGAATTGAGAAACAAAATGATAGGATTTGTTTTTCAGAGCTTTAACCTCATAAGTTACAAGAATGCGCTTGAAAATGTTGCGTTGCCTCTGTTCTATCAGGGCATATCACGCCGCAAACGTAACGCTTTGGCAATGGAGCAATTGGAAAGAATGGGACTTGCAGACAGAGCCCACCACCTCCCCGGAGAGCTTTCAGGCGGTCAGAAACAGAGAGTCGCTATTGCCCGTTCACTTATCACACACCCATCGATAATTCTTGCCGATGAGCCTACTGGAGCGCTTGACTCACATACGTCTAAGGAGGTGATGAATGTGTTCCGTCAGCTGAACGATGATGGAATGACCATCATAATCGTTACCCACGATCCGAAAGTTGGTGACGCAACCAACCGTATAATTAGAATTGAGGACGGAATTATTCAACCGGAAAAGCCTGAGATTCATGTTTGATCTGATAAGAGAGATAGCCCAGACTATCAGGAATAATAAATTACGCACCTTCCTTACTGGATTTGCCGTAACATGGGGCATATTCATGCTCATTGTGCTGCTCGGCATGGCTCGTGGTGTGGCTAATTCATTCGAGGACAGAAGCAGCCCTGAACGGAACCGCCGCATAAATGTGCATCAGGGCTACACAAACAAGCCCTATAAAGGGTACAAGGAAGGACGCTCCATCAAACCTAAAGCAGAGGATATTGATATGCTTGTGAGAGAGCACCCCGAAATAATCAAGGAGGTAAGTGCATATAAATATCTTAATAATGGAAACATCTCTTCCTACAAAGATTACATTTCCTCATACATTGAAGGTGTTTTCCCTGCTGAACAAAAGATGTATGATATTGAAATGATGGACGGCAGATTCATAAATTATGCCGATATCGAGTATCAACGTAAAACGCTTGTTATCTGCAAGGAGGATGCCACCACCCTATTTGGTGACCCAATGAAAGCTGTAGGACAGCGGGTTAAGTCACAAAACCTGTCATGGCTTGTCATTGGAGTATATGATCACCGTTGGCTCACAGATGTTTATGCACCGTTCAGCACCGTTATGACTCTCGCCGGCTCGGACGGAACCCTGACTAATCTACAGGTTCTTCTTACTGAAGAGGGTGCCAATTCTCTTCAAACGTCAGAGGCATCTACCGAAACTGTGAGGCAGTCTCTCGCTCAAGCGCATGAATTTGACAAGGAAGATTCAAGCGCGCTGTATCTCTACAACTATTTCGCGAGTTACCTCCGTGAAAAAGACGCGCTCGGTTACCTCCACATCGCTATCCTGGTTATAGGTATATTGACATTGCTCAGCGGTATTGTCGGGGTAAGCAATATCATGTTTGTCTCGGTGAGAGAGAGAACTCATGAAATAGGTATTCGCCGCGCTATAGGGGCAAAACCACGCTCTGTGCTTATGCAGATTGTACTTGAAAGTGTCACTATCACCACCCTGTTCGGTTACATAGGAATATTCTTAGGTATGGTAGTGATGCAGATTGTAAATCATTTCTTCGGCAAGAGCGATGTGCTCCACAATCCCACCGTTGATATTTCAATAGCTATTGAAGTGACCGTAGTGCTGATTATCGCCGGTGCGCTCGCTGGACTTTTTCCTGCAATAAAAGCTACAAAAGTTAAACCTGTAGAAGCGCTTCGCGACGAATAATTTTTTGAGACAATGAAAAATCCTGTTTTTGACATAGAGAACTGGCGCGAAATCGGAGCGACCCTCGCCCGAAACAAAACCCGCACATTTCTCACTGCCTTCGGTATTTTCTGGGGCACGGCAATGCTATCGCTATTATGGGGCGGAGCCGGTGGGCTGAAGGGAATGCTGATGAGAAACTTCAACGGAATAGACACCAATTTGGGAGCGATATTTCCCGGACGCACCACTATGCCCTACAAAGGTTTTAATAAAGGATTACGGTGGAATCTTAATGAAAACGATCTCGCTGACATACGCCGTATGACACCCGGCATAGAATATTCTTCCGGTGTGTCGCAGTTAGGAGCCAATCTCGCATTCGGCACTAAAAATAAACAGCTTCAGATCAGTGGTGTGGAGCCGCAGTTTTTCGACATCCAGAAACCTATTGTTATAAAAGGCAGAATTCTTAACGAAACCGATGAATTCAACAACCGCAAAGTCGTGCTTATCGGTAAAAGCGTTGCGGATGAAATTTTCGGTGACGAAGAGTGCCTCGGCAAATTCGTAAATATCGGCAATGTATATTTCCAGGTCGTCGGTGTGATCGCTCAGGCTAACGAGGCTAATATAGGCAACAGGCTGGATGAGAGCGCACTGATACCGGCGTCGGTTATGCGCCGCGCAATGAATGTGAGAAATAACTGGGGTTTCTTTATCTTCACGGCAAAAAAAGGGATAGACCCTGATGATTTGAAGCCCAATATAGTCAGGGCTATCAGAAACAATCATCCCATACATCCCGATGACGAGCCGGCTATAAGGATGATGAATATGGCTGAGGCTTTCCGCATGGTGGATAATCTTTTTCTCGGAGTGAGCCTGCTGGCACTCTTTGTAGGAGCCGGAACTCTTATTGCAGGTATTATCGGAGTCGGGAACATAATGTGGATTATTGTGAAAGAACGCACCCAGGAAATCGGTATCCGGCGCGCTATAGGAGCTAAACCGAGAGATATAGTGGTGCAGATTCTTTCAGAAGGTATGGTTCTCACTGCAATTGCGGGTACAGCCGGAATATGTTTTGCAACTCTTGTACTCACCATCGTGGATAAATTAACTTACGATGAATGGCTCGGTAGCGCACATTTCCAACTTCAGTTCTCACATGCTCTGACAATTATGGTAGTTTTTCTTGTGCTCGGCACCGCCGCCGGATTGATCCCGGCTATCAAGGCAATGAAAATCAAACCCATTGAGGCTATGAGAGATAAATAACATAGAATAATAATCAAAACATCTACATATCAAATGAAAAAGTTTTTCAAAATCTTGCTCTGGATTGTCATTGGCATCCTTTTCATCGGCACATTCGTGTTTCTTTATCTGAACTCTAAATCTGAAAAAATTGAATATGCCATTGTTTCGCCTGAAAACGGCTGCATTGAAAAAACTACCGTGCTGACCGGTAAAATAGAGCCTCGGGATGAAATCAATATTAAGCCGCAAATCTCCGGCATCATAACCGAGATAAATGTTGAGCCTGGAGATGTTGTGAAAGAGGGTGATATAATTGCCAGAATCAAAGTGATACCTGAAGCATCTTCACTGTCATCGGCGATGAGTAGGGTTGAAAGCGCCAAAATTTCGCTTGACGATGCAAAATCCAAATTTGAGAGAAACAAACAGCTGTACGATAAGAAAATTGTCAGCAAGGAGGAATTTGAAACCTCACAAACTGCTTGGCAGCAGGCTGTACGTGAGCTCGATGCTGCAACAGACGCCTACAATATTGTTCGCGACGGTGTGAGCAAGCACAATGCCAAGGAGAGCAATACTCTCGTAAGAGCCACTATCGGAGGTATTATACTGGATGTACCTGTAAAGGTGGGGTCATCTGTTATTCAGGCAAATACATTTAACGACGGTACAACTGTAGCCACAATTGCAGATATGACAAACCTTATATTCAAAGGCAAAGTAGATGAAACCGAGGTGGGTCTGCTCAGAGTGGGTATGCCTATGACCATTGCAATCGGTGCCATGCCGGAGCTTACACCAAAGGCTACAATAGAATATATCGCCCCGAAAGGAGTTGAGGAAAACGGAACCAATACTTTCGAAATAAAGGCTGCCCTTGAAATTGACTCGGTAGGATCACTCCGCTCCGGCTACAGCGCAAACGCGACCGTGACTTTGAGCAGCAGCGGTAATGTTCTCACGGTTCCGGAATCGGTAGTTGAATTTGCCGGTGACAGCACATTTGTATATCTCCTGACTGACTCAACCGCTGCTGAGCAGCAGTTCAAAAGAATTCCTATCGTTACCGGAAACAGCGACGGCATAAAGATTGAAGTTAAAGAGGGTATTGACAGCATCGCGCGCCTCAGAGGAGACCTCATCAAGAATAAATAAAAGTAAGACCGCATGAAAACAATTCTTTTATCCCTCACTACTATTCTTTCCTGCGCTACTGCCGGAGCGGAAACATGGAGTCTCGACAGCTGCATCAACTATGCGGTAAACCACAATCTCACGGTCAAGAGCCGAGAACTAAGCGCTGTGTCGGGTGAACTTGACATTACCGAGGCTAAGGACCGGTTCCTTCCCACATTGGCAGCCGGAGCAAGCCAGTCATTCAGCTTTGGCAGAGGCTTGACTTCCGAAAATACTTATGCCAACAGAAATACATCCAATTTCGGATGGAATGTCGGACTAAACCTGCCGCTCTTCCAAGGACTCCGCAATGTGCGTAATCTTGATTACACCAAGGCTAACATGCTCACTCTGGTTGAGCAGCTTGAAAGTGCCAAAGATGACATAACACTCAATGTGATAGCGCAATATCTTCAGGCACTTTACTGCAAGGAGATGGTTAATGTTGCCTCCGAACAAGTGAAACTATCAGCTCTCGAGCTAAAACGCAGAGAAGAGCTGCTGGAAGCCGGCAAGATTCCCGAACTTGACCTCTTGCAGGCAAAATCACAACTCGCTCAGGATGAACTCACAGAAGTGACGGCGCAAAATAACTATGCCATTGCCCTCGTTGACCTGTCGCAGCTTCTTGAACTCGGTTCACCGGAAGGGTTTGAAATCTCGGCTGTGGACACAGACACTCCCCTGCCTCTATATAATGCCGAAGATGTTTATGCCTCAGCTCTGACATCCAACCACTCGATAAAAGCCTCTCAGCTAGGGGTTGAATCAGCCGGAAAAGCTATAAAACTTGCTAAAAGCGGCTGGCTTCCCACCCTCTCCTTCTCGGCAGGAATAGGAAGTAACTACTATACGGTAAGCGGCTTATCATATGACAACTTCGGCAATCAGATGCGGCATAACCTGAGCAAATCGCTCGGTTTTTCGCTCAATGTGCCTATTTTCGACGGTTTCAGCACGCGCAACTCTGTACGAAAAGCAAAAGTGCAGGAAATCAACGCCCGCCTACAGCTTACAGACACTAAAAATCGTATTTACAAATCTATTCAGACAGCTTATACCCAGGCTGTTGCAGCTGAAAAGCGTAAAGCGTCAAGTGCGGTTGCTTGCGAAGCTACTGAAGCCGCACTTGAAGCCATGCGCCTTAAATACAACTACGGCAAAGCCAATGCCACAGAATTTGAACAGGCAAAAACAGCTTACATCAAAGCCGTGAGCGATGCAGTGCAGGCTAAATACGAGAGTGTTCTCCGCAAACGAATCCTAGCCTTCTACTATTCCGGTTCTTCCCGGTGATATAACTAAACTGATTATGAATTGATCCAGGTTGTGCCATGTATTAGCGCAACCTGGATTTTTTCACTGAAATTATTTTACCACACCTTGTTTTAGGGTTAGACACTGATTCTAAAGCAGTAACCGTTTCTCCTCGGCAACGGTTATCGGTGACGAATGCCCTGAAAGCAAAATTGTATTGTCCGGCAATGTCATAATCTTGTTGATGATGGATTCCTCCAATTGGTTTCGGTTTCCTCCGGGAAAGTTTGTAAGACCCGGGCCATGCTGATATAATGTGTCACCCACGAATGCTGCATTTTCTTCAGGAGAATAATATGTCACTGATCCGGGTGTATGCCCTGGAGTTGCAATGACTTTAAGATAGAATCCCGAATTTGCTTTAAGCCGGATAATCTCCCCATCATACAGCTCCTCGTAATGAGGCACGGTTATAGGTTGTCCTGAATTTCCGCTTAGATTCATATGTGTATCTGTTAAATAGGGGGCATCCTGAGAATAAATATATATCGGTGCCATCAACTTCTCCCGTAATAATTCCGCAGCTCCAAAATGATCGAAATGACCGTGAGTGAGAAGAATTTTCTCTATATGCCAGCCATTTCTAACTACAGCATCATATATTATTCCGGCTTGTGCCCCGGGATCAATCAGAAATCCCGATTTTGAAAAGCCATCTATATAAAAATAGGTGTTTTCGCTGAAAACACCCTGTACTTGAAGTTCCCGTATCATAGGTCTGCTTTCATTAGAGTAACTGACATCCTTCGGGACCGCACTGATGGGCGCGTTCTACCGGTTCTCCTTCTTTTACTTTCTTCATAGTACGCTCAATCGCAGACTTGAAACCGTCAAGAGTAAGCGCACCTGGGACAGCGAAATCACCGTTGAACACGATATAAGGTACTCCATGAATTCCGCGCATGCCTGCCTCGCGCTCGTCAAACCGAACCTCATCGGCATATTTATCCGATTCAAGCACCTCTGTTATATCGGGCTCATTCATTCCGGCTTCAAGTGCCTTCTCCAAAAGCACCTTATGATCTGCAAGAATCAAATTTTCAACAAAATAAGCCTTGAAAAGCAGTTCATTTAGGCGAAAAACAGTCAATCTGTCATACTTAGTTTCCCCCAGTTTCATCAGCCTATGGGCATCAAATGTATTGGAATACCGTGTTGTGGAATACCTGAAATCAATTCCGAGCTCTCTGCCGAGTGAAGAGATATGCTCAATCTGCGCCTTGGCATCTTCAAGAGAAAGACGGTACTTCTTAGCAAAACGCTCAGGAGTAGAAGATACCACATCCTTAGCAGCATTAGGATCAAGCTCAAATGCACGATAATCTATCTGAACTTCATCTTTCACTCCGAGTTCTTCAATAGCTTTTTCAAGGCGTGCCTCACCAATGTAACAATAGGGGCAAGCAAAGTC
>CAMWYV010000050.1 GCA_947178565.1 uncultured Porphyromonadaceae bacterium
GGCTCAAATCAAAAATTCAATATCAACTTCTAAGCAGCAGCCTGAAAGCCGAAACCAAAGAGTTTCTGGTGACGGCGATTACAGGAGACAGCAGCATTCTTGACAGTGATATTCGGCAGACATTCGCCAAAGCCGGGATAGCTCATATTCTCGCTCTAAGCGGTTTGCATGTAGGCATAATCATGGCTATATGTTCACTGCTGTTATTTCCTCTTATTTTGTTTCCTTTACTAAGAAACAGCAGACCGATCCTTATAATATCAGCATTGTGGCTGTTTGCTTTTATCACTGGACTATCCCCCTCGGTTGTCCGCGCCGTTATAATGGCAAGCTGCTTTCTACTTGCCATCCTGCTTCAGAAACGCCATAGTTCATTCAATACCTTATGCCTTGCGGCACTCATAATATTGCTTTTTGACCCGAATGCGATATTGAGTATCAGTTTTCAACTCAGTTTTGCGGCGGTTACCGGAATACTCCTGTTCGGTAAAATCCTTAATCCGATACCGGAACGCAACCGACAAGCATACAATACTATGGGGTTCATAACAATGAGTGCGGGAGCAATGATAGCAACCGGCATGATCTCATGCTTTTATTTCCACACCTTTCCGATATATTTCCTTGTAGCAAATGTATTGATTTCCCCTATCCTCGCGCCATTGATAGGCGGTGGTATAATAGTAATTATTCTGACAGCAACCGGACATTCATCATCTACACTGTGCCGCATTGTCGATGCTCTTTACGAGTGGGTAGAGGGCGTGGGCAATACAGTCGCCAATATACCTGGCTCCACCATCAATCATCTGTCTATCAGCACTCTCTCATTAGTTATCTGGTTAGCAGCAATAATATTCTTATCATTTTTTCTATATAAGCGCAGACGTGTGTTCGGCTATACTACAGTGTTAACTACAGTCACCTTTTTCAGTCTGTTGCTTTTGGATCAAAACCCTGAATCGCGCGGTGTCTATATTGTTCCAGGAACCTATCGCACAGATATAGCTGTATGCTCCCCTACGCGAATTGATATTATTTCTACCGCTCCACATCGGGAAAAGGAGAAGATTAGGGATAATTCATTAAAATCATTCTCAGAGTATATGCTGAAACACAACATAGATACACTTGAGATTTCCGGCAAGAAATTTTCAAATGAGTTCGTGTTGTATGACTATCCACTTCTCACCATCGGGACAAAAAGAATAATTGTAGCAGATTCTGAACCTTCTATTCACGCAGGAGTATCGGTTGACTATATCCTTGTGTGTCGAGGTTACAGAGGAACGATTGAAAATCTGTCAAGTAAATACAACTGTAAAAATATTATTCTCAGCGGTGATCTTCATCCCAAACGTCTCGCAAACTATATTAAAGAATGCGGCTCAATGGCAATACCTTATACTTCACTGCGTAATCAGGCATTCAGCAATCTCCTGACAGAGCCTTGAATCCACGTGCAAAATACTCTCTGGAGAAGTCAACGGGGCGCACAACTTTTTCGTCAAAACATACTACATCTATATCTATTTCTACAGTATGATGACTCTTGTCATGCGATCTGCCCATTTCGCTCTCTATTTTTTTGCATATATCGTTCAGCAATTCTTCATCTCCGCTCCAGTAGCCCACCGCTACTGCGTTGAGATAATCAGGATCAATGCCATTAATTGCCGGAGTCGTATATGGCGCACACATTTTCCATGATGACAGAATTGTTTGGAGTCTGCGGGCAGCTTCTGCCACAAATCTATCGGCATCAGCATGGTTGCTGCCGATAGAGAGCCATACTTGCCGAGAATCAGAGTCCATTCTGAGATATCCCCTTCATGGTGAGTGCAACTCTTGAACGCTGCGCATCAACGTCCAATACCCTTACTCTCACTGTCTGTCCAACACTGAGCATCTGTGAAGGAGAGCTTACGAATCCTTCAGACATCTGCGAAATATGGATTAGTCCGTTTACTTTCAGACCTATATCTACAAATGCACCGAAAGCAGTCAGGTTATTCACTTTCCCAGTAAGTTCCCTACCGATGTAAAGGTCTGCAAGCGCAGCCACATCCGGATCAAAAATGCGTTTCTCATTTTCTTTGATTCGTGGATCTCTACCCGGTCGCGCCAGCTCACTGACAATATCATTCAGAGTAGGCATTCCTGTATATCGGTCTATGTATTTTTCCAAATTCAGGGAATCCAATCGCGCCTTATCTCTTATCAGATATGTTGCCTCAACCCCGCAATCATAGGCCATTCTTTCAACCAATTGGTAACGTTCCGGATGCACTCCGGTAGCGTCTAGAGGATTACTGCCTCCATTTATACGGAGGAACGGGGCACACTGCTCGAAAGTCTTTTTGCCCATCCGTGCCACTCCCAGAAGGTCATTTCTTGTATCAAACCGTCCTTTTTCATTTCTCATAGCCACGATATTGCAGGCAAGTGACGGACCAATACCTGAAACTCTTGAGAGCAATTCAACTGATGCCGTATTGACATCCACACCAACAGCATTGACACAGTGCTCTACTGTAAAGTCAAGCGCATTTTTCAACGCTGTCTGATCAACATCGTGCTGGTATTGCCCAACACCAATTGATTTCGGGTCTATCTTAACAAGCTCGGAGAGTGGATCTAGCAACCGGCGCGCTATTGAGACAGCACCTCTGAGAGTTATATCCAAATCCGGAAATTCCCGACGAGCTGTGTCTGATGCTGAATATACGCTTGCACCGCTTTCACTCACAAGAGTAACCGAAACCTGCCGGGGAAAAGTGACATCCCTCAGAAAAGCCATGGTTTCTCTGGAGGCAGTTCCATCGCCAACCGCAATCACATCGAGGCTCAGGCGACCAACCATATCACACAATACGTCAGCAGCGCCATAAACATCATTAACGGGTGCGCAAGGATATATGACTTCAGTTGCCATCAAACACCCCTGTTCATCGATACATGCTACCTTGCATCCGTTTTTAAATCCCGGATCAATACCCATTACTCTTTTGCGTCCCAGGGGCTGCGCCATGAGTAATTGCTCAACATTGTCGGCAAACACTGATATTGCCGCGGTATCGGCTTTTTCTTTTGAAGAAGCGGCGACTTCTGTTTCTATAGCCGGTCGGAGAAGTCTTTTATAACCGTCACGGACTGCATTTTTCACAATTTCCGCACATTCGGGAGTTGCTCCCGGACGCACGAACATTCTGCTCAGACGTTCTACCATCTCATCATCCTCGATATTTATCGATACCTTGAGGACTCCTAACTGCTCTCCTCTTCTTATGGCAAGGTAGTGGTGAGAGTTGGCGAGACGCAAAGGTTTGATATAATCAAAATAGTTTCTGAAATTCTCTCCTTCCGCTTCTTTTCCTTTAACAACTTTCGCTTCAAGTACCGCGCTTCTAGCAAACTTGGCTCTTACAAGATTTCTCGCTTTTTCACTTTCACTCACCCATTCTGCAATGATATCAGATGCTCCGGCAATTGCCTCATCAGCATCTTTTATCTCACCCTTTATATATTTCAAGGCAGCCTGAGAAGGATTCGCAAGTTTCTGAGCCATTATCTGTTTGGCAAGCGGTTCAAGCCCATTCTCTCTTGCGGCAGTTGCCTTACTTCTTCTACGCGGCTTATATGGTAGATAAATATCTTCAATCTCAACCGGGTCAAGCGATGTGGCGAGCCTGAGAGCGAGTTCATCTGTAAGCACACCTTTACGGGCAAGCGCTTCCGCTACAAATTCTTTTCTCTTTTCCAATTCCTCCAGTGCAGCCGCATTATTGCGGATATTCTGAAGCGCCACTTCATCAAGTGACCCTGTAGCTTCTTTTCTATATCTCGCAATAAACGGTATTGTGGCTCCGTCTTCAAATAAACGGAGAACAGCCGCAACATTTTTGCGAGGATAATTTAATCTGTTACTAATAATTTGTGCGGTATCGAGAGCCATATTTCTATTAGTGATGAATTAGGTTGTTTTCTTTTTAAGAGTTATAACAGTAATTTCAGGTGTCGCCCCCAAACGCATAGGTATTCCGACAGTGCCCGATCCTATATTGACGTACAGGGCCTTTTTATTATCCGGTGAAAAATATAGTCCTCCCCATGTTTTATAACGGAAAGCCGCAGGAGACAACCCTAATATTTCAATCTGCATGGCGTGAGTGTGTCCGCTCAACGAAAGATCAATCTTCGCGTCTGAATTCCCTGCTATAGAGTCCACCCAATGGGCAGGATTATGGGTAAGAAGAATCTTCACATTGCTATCGGTTATGTCCGGATATGATGAAGCGAGAGATCCATATGATTTAAACGGCGGGTCACCGATATTCTCAACTCCAATGATCGCTATGGAATCATTGCCATTTTTAATATACCGGTAGTCATTGAGAAGCAGTTGCCATCCCATATTCTTCTGAAGATTATGAAGCAAACGCATGTTTTCGTCTTTCGCATTATCATCCACCCAAGTGGAATAATCACCATAATCATGATTGCCGAGGATTGAAATAATACCATCCGGAGCTTCCAGATTGGACAGGATGCCGGTAAAAGGCAATAATTCATCAGAACGACGATTTACAATATCTCCTGTAAATACGATTAAATCAGGGGCAGTTGAATTAATCCTGTCAACGAGTTTCGCCACGAAAGCCGTATTGTTTCTGAATGAACCGGTGTGTAAATCTGAGAATTGACTAATTCTGTATCCATCAAAACTATCCGGTAACCCTGCTATCTCCACCGTAACCTCATTTACCTGAATGCGATACCTATTTATAAGCGCTCCCCACCACATGGCTATGAAAACGGATGTTCCAACAAATATCCCTGAAACAGATAACCATCTGATACGCCCACGTTTAAAGAGGCACGGAACCAATGCCAAAAGGTCAAAGATAATAAACAGATATTTACCTATATATATTGACATATAGCTGAAAAGCAGCCACATGACGCAAAGCAACGTATCCTCAGAGCCTCCTCTGCGCGGCAAACATACTATTACCGCCAACAGAACATACAGAACAACTGCTGAAACAAGCTGAATCCGTGCAGGCTGCTTAGTCGGAAATCTCTTTCTGAGTACTTTATATATATATATGTCAGCGCCCAGATTAATGAGCACCAGAAAAAGTATTCCTAAAAAAGGGAGTCTCATCTATTTTATAAAACTTTCTAATCCTTCACCGGAATATCTCCGGTTGCTTTCAGACAAACAAGCGAACTTGCAGTAGTCTTATTCTTCAGAGGATTTGCATACATTGAGAGCATCATCTCCTTCATATATGCCCTATCAGCTGCTGATAGATCCGGCAAACCAACCTTATCAAGCTGATTCTCGATATATTCCTCGAAGTCGGTCTTTTCCTCCTCGGTATATTCTTTTTTGAACGTTTCTACCTTGTGGAGAAGATCATACGCTACATAATTAATCGGATAAATCTTATATCCGCAATGAATATCACAATCTATTATGGCACATACACGCTTGACAACCTCCACCTTGTCGGTATCATCAGCAAGCGGTTCAATTGCCGGATTTATGCAATTACCAATTTCAAAATGCACTCTGCCTTTAGGCTGAAGCAGTCCGGTTTCCATACTCAAAAGGTCATCATGAGGCGATTTCTTGAATTCCGGATTGATTTTCTTCATCAGAAACTCCTTAGCCTTAAGATAGTCATTGGGATCATACTCATAGGTTATAGACACCGGCATGAGATTAATTGGCAGAAGATTACGCACGATCGTGCCGTCCCCGTCAAGCGCAAGCATTTTTACCAGACTCTCCTGTGTAACGTCATTTGAATCCTTGGCTCTGCCCTCGCGTTGTGCTATCCACACACTTTCATTCTTCTGAGTGATTGCATAGTGAATGTATGCTGACAACTGTTTCGCAGCTTCAAGAGCCTTTATCATACGGAGGTTTCTCTTCACGATAAAACTCTTGTTAAGTTTAACAAGGTCAGTAATCCAGTTATAAATCAACAGATTGTTGCCAATCGCAATTTCCGAAGTGGGTAAATCGTTTCTGAGGAAACAAAGATTAAGGAAAGATGCATCCAGAACAATATCACGATGATTTGAAATATAGGTATAGGCTTTTGAGGTATCTATGTTTTCCAAACCACTCACAGTAATTCCTGAAGTGGTTTTCTTTGCAAGCATTTCAAGAAAAGGATACATGACCTTTGTCTGGAATGTGCGTTTATCAGGTATTTCAAGCAAAGTCTTGACAAAATCGTCAAAATTGACCTGTGGCATAACATAGCGCACCGCATGCTCAAATCCGGGCTCTTTGACGAGCACTGACATCTTTTCTGCAAATTCAGAATCATCAAACGGAGCTATGTCCCTGAAATCTTGTTCACTGCTCATATTTATATATACTTGTAGTGGCTATTTTTTAGATTCTTGGAATCAAAGGTAATGATTTTTATTCAAATAAATATACTATTTGATTTTTTTTGAGCATTTCTACTCAGCCTTAGTGGAGAAAGTACGCCATTTATCCATCAAGGCTTGCATATCATCGGGAATGGGAGCTGTAAAAAACATCTCTTTTCCGGTTACAGGATGCACAAAACCAAGTGTTCTGGCATGAAGAGCCTGCCGGGGGCACACATCAAAGCAATTTGCTATAAATTTATTATAGCTACCAGATTTGAGCCCTCTCAGCACCTTATCACCTCCATATCTCGCATCACTAAACAATGGATGACCAATATGCCTCATATGCGCCCTAATCTGATGAGTCCTTCCTGTTTCAAGCACGCATTTTACCACAGATGCGTGATCAAAGCGCTCGATAACCTCGTAGTGAGTAACTGCGTGCTTGCCATATTCGCTGTCCGGTGGAAAGACATCCATCCTGAGCCTATCCTGCAAAGACCTGCCGATATTTCCAACTATTGTGCCCTGCAGCGGCGTGGGCGTTCCCCACACAACCGCCACGTATTCTCTTTTTGTGGTCTTATCAAAAAACTGTTTTCCAAGATTTGTCTTGGCATCGGGAGTCTTGGCTATTACAAGAAGTCCTGATGTATCCTTATCTATGCGATGAACCAATCCCAACCGAGGATCATTCACGTCATAATCTTCTGTATTTCTGAAATGCCACGCAAGTGCATTGACAAGAGTACCGGTATAATTGCCGTGACCGGGATGAACAACAAGCCCCGCAGGTTTATTCACAACCATAACAGCGTCATCCTCATACACGATATCCAACGGAATGTCTTCAGCTGTGATTTCAAAATCATATCTGGGACGATCCATCACCACGCTCACCACATCAAGGGGCTTCACGCGGTAATTTGACTTAACCGGTTTACCGTTGACAAGCACACAGCCCGCATCTGCTGCCTGCTGAATACGGTTTCTTGATGATTTCTCAAGTCTCGCGACCAAAAAT
>CAMWYV010000051.1 GCA_947178565.1 uncultured Porphyromonadaceae bacterium
CAACCCTGATATTCAGGGCAAAAAGCGCGGTTTCCTCGCGCCGTGCCGAGCTTTCGCGTAAGTTGTTTGGTCAGGAGCTGGAACCGAAATTGTTCTATGATATAATACGCGGAATATGAGTGGTATATGACTCTATTTCCGAATAAAAACCGAATGGAAATACGCTGAAACACACCCTTGCTGCCTTTGAATACTTATTTTATACCGCTATATTTGTGAGACAAACATAACAAAGTTTTAAGATGAAAAGAAAAATTATAATGCTTCTTGCAGTCTTTTGTTTGGGAATTTCTTCTGCCGTTTATGGAGATTCTCTCCCACCGGTAACATTCCCCATACAGAATGATCCAGGTGATGAAAAACCTGATTCTCATAGACATCGGATGCCTCCCGCACCCATTATGTGTATAATAGATTTCGAAGCTAAAACTGTGGTGTTTACCTCCTCGACAATAGAAGGGATTTATGATTATCAGGTTTATGAAGCGGATGAAGAGATATGTGTCGGAAGCTATGGCGATACCTCGGAATTTGTAGATGCATTAGGTAGTCTTTCAGGAAATTATTGCATTCGGTTTATAACCCCCAAAGAAACATTTACAGGATATATAAACCTATAAAATAAAGAATAGACGTGAACTTTTAATAACACCCAAAAAACAATAATAAAACAATTATGAAACAGAATCTCTCACTTATTTCATTAGGTGTCATAGCGTTGTTTAGCGCCACCACCATGTCAAGTTGCTCTGACAGCAGCGGTGATAACTCTCTCCAGCCTATTGAACTTTCAAGAGCGGAAGAACAGGTCTGTGCTGACCTGAGTGATTTCTCGGTAGATCTACTTAAAGCGGCTGTTGAACGCAGCGGGAATAAGAATGTAGCTGTGTCTCCCCTCGGAGCCGCTATGGTTGCCGGTATGTTTGGAAATGCAGTATCAATAGAAGACCGTGGCGAACTTGCTACAGCTTTGGGTATTGATGCCAACGATTTCAGTACTCTTAATTCCTATAACGCCAAGATGCTCGCAACACTGCCTCGCCTTGACAAATCGGCTAAAGTCGCACTCGCGAACGGTTCATGGTTTGATCAATACTGGGTAAGTCTCAGCGACCAATATAGGTCAATTCTGGAAAATGATTATAGTTCTGAAATCAATATTGTTGATTTTAAAAATTCGTCAACTCTCACCAATATAAATAATTGGGTTGCAAAGCGTACGGATAATGAAATCACTAAGATTCTTAATGGACTGAATCCGAATGATGTTGCGGTATGGATAAACGTTTTATATTTCAAGGGATATTGGAAGTATAAATTTGATAAATCAAAAACCCAAAAGGAAGACTTTGCATTGGCAAACGGGTTAAAGACAAAAGTGGATATGATGACTGCGGACGAAAAAGTGAATGGCATATTAAGCTACAAACGGATAGGAGGGTATATGGGCAATCCATTGGATCCGGATGCAAATTTTGACAGTATCTATGTCACTACCGTATGTAGTATTGATTACGGTAATAGTGGATTTTCATTCAATGCGGTTATGCCGGATGAAAGAATCACTATTAAAGATTATCTGTCGGAAAACTCTGACATCCTGTTCAAATGGCCGTCTAATACTCGTCTTTTAGGAGAAGAACGTAGTGGCGCTTCTCTTTATTTTCCTAAACTTAGTCTTTCAACTGATATCGATTTGATTCCTTTAATGCAATCTCTTGGTGTGAACACAATCTTTAATATGGAAAATGGAGTCGGAATGCCTGGTATCGGTAGGGAGGAAGCAGCTGTAGGTGCATTCAAGCAAAGTATAAAACTTGATGTTGATGAAGATGGTGCTACGGTAAAAGCCGTAACTGTTGGAAAGGGTGAGTTAACCGCTTACGTTCCACCAACTACGGCAAAATTCAATCATCCGTTCATATATTTTATACGTGAAGAGTCAACAGGCACCATCCTCCTTGCCGGTACAGTGATGAATCCCAACGAATAATCTGGAAACCCAAACTTCATATCATATAGTCCTGAGTGAAATCGCTTTAGCGGTGTTAGCTTAGGGCTATCTTTTTGTCAGGTTCCGCTACCTCGCAGAGTAAGTGAATGGGTTATGCACTCCGGCATTTCATCCGGATTGTGTGTCACAAAGATTATCGTGGTATTGTCGCGGCTTGCGAGAGAGGTGATTATGCTTTTGATCGCTTTTTTGCGGCAGCGGTCCAGCCCGTGCATAGGCTCGTCGAGAATCATCAGTTCCGGATTTTTGATGAAAGTGCGGGCAAGCAGAGTCATCCTCTGTTCGCCGCTGCTAAGAGAATTGAAACGGCGGTCTGCTGTCGCCTCCATGTGCAGCAGAGTTATCCATCTGTCTGCCTTGCTCAATTGTTCCGGCTGTAGGCGGGTATAGTTGCCAACGGTGTCGTTCAGCCCTCGGGCGATAATTTCCCTTACCGTTGACGAGCCTCCACCGAAGTACAGATGCATTTCGGGGGAGATGTATCCTATCCGCTTTTTTACATCCCAAATGGTTTCACCGGTGCCGCGTCTTCTTCCAAAAACCATTACATTATTGGAATAGACCTTCGGATTATCCGCATGGATAAGGCTGAGAAGGGTTGATTTTCCGCTTCCGTTCGGACCACTCAACGCCCAATGGTCTCCTCTGCGTATCATCCAGCTGATTTCCGGGAGTATAATCTTGTTCCCGTAAGCAACAGTGCACCGGTCAAGATTCACCAGTTCCTCTCCGATTCCGGAATAACTGTTTGACGGTGCCGGAATTTTGGACCCGTCAATGGCGAAACTGAAAAGTGGTGCTGTGGCATTTCGCAGTGCATCAATACCTTTGTTATCCCTAAATAAAGTCGCTCCGATAGTGAGATCGTTTACAGGAATAACGGCGTCGGTATATTCCGGTATCTCTTCAGGATCGCTAATGGCGAGGATTACGGATACACCGTTTTCTTTAATATCCTCAAGCGCGTAATCAAGAATTTTGCGGGATTGTGCATCCAAGCCTATGTATGGATTATCGAGAATGAGCACGTCAGGCAATTCGGCGCAGATCATTCTCGCGACGAGCACCTTGCGTAGCTCGCCGCTTGACAGATAGTTCGCTTTTTTGTTTATCGCATGTTCTATTCCCAGTGCTTCACTCAGCCTTTTCCAACTTGATGATGAAGTATCACAGCCGAGAATATCTCCTACAGTAGGCACTTCATCATTCATAGATGATTCATACCGTTGCTGATAATATTCCGCCTTGAACCCGGTGAGAGTGTGAATATCAGAAAATTCTATTCTTTTGATATTCAACTTTCCAGCCGGTGATGAAATAGCGTTCCTGGTAAAGTTCCATCCTCTTTCAAGAATACGGGTTAGCATGGATTTTCCGGCTCCGTTCGGTCCGATAACGGCGGTTACTCCTTCCGGCACAACGGCACGATACGGATTGTCAAGACTCCCTCCGATATATTGGAGCTGAGGACTGTTGAGATAAATCAGCGGCTTCATGCCGCAAATATACTGCTTTTTAATTTGTTGCGGTAGCCGTGGATGCAGATTCGGCTACATCGGCAGGTATTCTTTTCTGCCAGTCGGGATCCTGCATCTGGATAATTTCCGTATCTGTGCCCGAAGGATAGTTGAACAGCTGCAGGTCGAAGTCGGTACATACCGCCGCGATGTGTTCAAAAATCTCACTCTGCACAGCCTCGTATGCAGTCCACGCGGTTGTGGTGAAGCACCAAATCTGTAGAGGAATGCCCTGACCGTTCGGAGTCATCACCCTCACAAGAATCTGCTGATCAGTCCCTATAAGCGGATGGTTGAGAAGATATTGACACATATATGCTCTGAAGAGACCGAGGTTGGTTTCAATGGTGCCGTTGACAACTGCCACTCCGGGATTGTAGTCCGGTTTACCGCGCTTCTGACTCTCCTCAACAAATCCCTTGATTTCAGGGTAGAGGGTCGTTACTCTGTCAATAAGCTCCTTATCACATTTCTTGATATAGTACGCATCGAATATCACCTCTCTTGCAATCTGACGCCAACCGCTTGCAGACATTCCTCTCCAGTTTTGGAAAGAGGTGGATATGAGAGTGTAAGGCGGAAGGGTGACAATGGTATTGTCCCAGTTGCGCACTTTCACAGCCGAAAGAGACACATCTTCAACAATACCGTTTGCGATTGTCGAAGGAACTACAATCCAGTCACCTACATGGAGCATATCGTTTTCGGCAAGCTGGATTCCCGCGACAAATCCGAGAATGGTGTCCTTGAAAACAAGCATAAGCGCGGATGCGAATACACCCAGACCGGCGAGCAGCATGGCGGGTGACTTGTCAACCACCACTGAGATAGAGACGATGGCTACAATTATCCATACTATACCAACGCAAATATTCAGAATACCTTTCAGTGGCAGATTTTTTGTGTTTTCCCTCTCATCCACACGTGTCCATATGAATGTGAGAACAGCATTCAGCCCTATTGCGAATACAATTGCAGTATAGATATACAGACACTTCTCGAATATCACCAATAGCCGGCTCGTGGAGTCAAACGCAAATGGAAGTAGAGCGAGGATTACAATAGGAGGAATTATATGGCTGCATTTTGTCAGAACCCGCTGTTGCAGCAATAGTCTCGCTCCGGGGCTTTTACGCATTTTCACGAATTTACGCGCACCAAACAGGATGCCTCGCCTCACTAACCATCCTATCAGCAATGCAGCTCCAACTATGATGGCGACATATACAATCTCTTCAATGGTTTTGTCGTGACTGAGACCGATATAGTCTAAAAAATGCTTTATATTTGTGAGTAGCCAGCTGGCAACCGTATGTGATGGAATGATCTGAGCGTTCATGATGAATACAAATGTGATTTATTAGAAAACGCCAAAACAAACAACAATGTTTATCGGTTATATAAAAAACGAACTAATGACTAACAACTAATTACTAAATTATGGATTTCAACACTCCCCCTGTCGCACCGCTCACTTTTCAGGATGCGGTAGCAAGAGTTTTCAGTAAGTATGCCCAATTCAGCGGCAGAGCGAGCCGCGCCGAATTCTGGTGGTTTATGCTATTTTGCTTTATCGTTAACGCCGCACTCGGTATTCTGTATGCTATTACCAAATGGGGTATTTTCAATTACATAGACTGGGTATTCGGTCTCGTTATCTTTATCCCAGTGCTGGCTGTAAGCTGGAGACGCCTCCATGACATAGGTAAAGGCGGAGGATGGTGGTTCATCAACTTTGTGCCTATCGTGGGGTCTATCATATTTATAATTTGGTGTGCTCAGCCGAGCGAACCTGCGGCTAACAGATTCGGTGAAGTGCCCGCCAATTAATCCTATAACCCTATCTTTGTAACTGACCGCAAGTTAGTTTATTTGGTGCCTAATTCACGTATTGCTCCGGTAGCGGGATCAAAAATCACGTATGCCGGAGCTTTTTTATCGGTGAAAAGGGCGGGGTCAAGCCCGAAAACTATGTCATATTGCGCAACTTCAGCAGAAAGGCTCGCAAGGCTGTTGCCCTTCAATACTGCGGTGAATGTAGCTTGCCCCGGCACACAGTAAGCAAGTGCGCCTTTAGGATACTTTTTCGGTTCACCTTTTTCGTTTTTCGGGAGTTCGCCTTTGGAATCAATATCGATGTTTAGATAAATCGGCATTCCGCTGAGGTCATCAGCATCTACCGGTCCTTCGGTCACAGATATTCGTGCAACCACTTTACTTGTAGCGGCAGAATCTGGAATAGTGGTGTAGGTGCGCACGGTTGTGCCGGTCTGTGTCGTACCTGTAAACATGGCGGTGAGAGCCGCTTCCTGTTTCTCAAGATTTTCGAGCGCTATTTTCATAGCGGCACCGTCGCTTGGCATCTGGTCGGCGTTGCCTGAGATAATATCGTTTCGGCTCTGTCTGAGCTCATAGATTTTTGCAGCTGCAAGCTGTGCCTTCTTCGCAGTGCTTGTTGCCTGAAGCATTTCCTGAGTAACCGCCTGTGCAGCTACCGGGGTCTGAAGTATGGACGGCTGCATGGCAATCGCGGCAGGACGTGCAGGAGCTATCGGAGCCGAAACATTCTCGTCATTGACGGATAACGGGCAGCCGTTATTGTCTAGCATCATAAAGGTCACGCTACCGCTCTTTAGCTGCACCAGATATCCTTCCTTCTGATTCGCTATGCCACGTGGTGAAAGTTGAACGCTCTTCACGCTCCACTCCTCACTTGCTTCCATTATCGGGTCAATGTTGAGATACTTTTTGGAATATAGGCGGAATTCTCCCGGGGTTTTTACTGTTCGCTGAGCTTCTACAGTCACATCAACAGCAGTCAGTGGCAGATTGTATATCAGACCATATTCATTCATTTTTGACGCTGTGAGTCTCTGCGTGGTCTGGGCTGAACCGACAGTTACAGCTGATAATGCAAATATCAGTAAGAGCTTTTTCATATGATATTATCTTAAAATATTTTTTATGGCGACACCGATATTTGCAGCGATGTCACCTGCTGTTACACCATAATCACCTTGAGTTTCCTGCGCTATTTCTCCTGCAAGCCCGTGGATATACGCTCCTATGGCAGCGCTGACTTCAGGTTTGTATCCTTGTGCCATAAGCGATGTGATTACACCGGTGAGCACATCGCCACTTCCAGGTGTTGCCATAGCAGGACATCCGGTAGGGTTGAAATAAACCAGACGGTCACAGCGCACCAGAGCTGTGTAGCGACCTTTCAGAAGAATAAGAATTTTGTGAATGCGAGCGACTTCAATGGCTTTTAGCAAGCGGGCTTCATCGGTGGGATGATCACCGAAAATGCGGTCAAATTCTCCTGCATGGGGAGTGAGGACAGACAATACCGGTATGTCGTTTATCAGGGTAGGACGGCGTGCTATGCAGTTTAACGCGTCGGCATCCAGCACCACAGGTCTCGTTCTTGACTGGAGGAATTGCTCAAGCGCGTTTTCAGTGATTTCATGTGTTCCGATTCCGCAACCGATACCTATGGCTGAGTAATCATGTGCGGATTTCATATTGCCGATTACCAGCTTGTTTTTGTCAGTATCAGCCTCAAACATCGCCTCAGGTACACTGCTTTGCAATATTTCGTAGCCGCACATAGGAGAATGCACGGTGAGTTTGCCTACTCCGGCTCTCAGCGCCCCTCGCGCAGCGAGAACGGCTGCCCCCATCATACCATAACTTCCGGCAATAAGGAGTGCGGAACCGTAATCTGCCTTTGACGAGAACTGCCTTCTGGATCGCAGGAGTGCCTTTATTTCTCCCGCTTCAATGAGATTGAATATGGT
>CAMWYV010000052.1 GCA_947178565.1 uncultured Porphyromonadaceae bacterium
CAATTGTCTTTTGGGTATTATTCACCGCAGCCTTAAATTCAGGCATATAGACACTTAAAGGTGTGTCAGGAGACGGTAACCTCAGGTTATAGTAAATATTTGATATCGCTTTACGGGCGTGGGAATATTCTTCATTGAGCGATGCATGGTCTCCGCTGAGATGAAAAGTGACAGGAGACACTGATGCATCTATTTCAATATGAATGGAATCGCCCGGTTCAGCATAGGCGTCAACAAACTCTCTGTTGTAAACAATGGTGAATGTATGCGCTGAAGAATATGGTATTTTTGTGTTGAATGTGCCGGTGGAGTCAACATCAACAAATGCCCGGACTGACTTATGGCTAAAATCACACTCATTTATCATAAGGCTCTTCCGGCCGTTGTCCGCAATACCTGAAATATGCCCGGTCACAGTAACCGAATCAGTAGGGACTGCTGCGACGGTGCCACAGGTAAGCAAGCCTAAAATGTAAAGAGGTATTCTCATAATCAACTGCTTAATTGGCTGAGGGGATATATTTTTCAAGGGTTGATTACAGATTGTCTTCCCATAGTCCGCGCTCCAGCACCGTGCCGTCCGGACCGAACAGGATTACTGTCGGCACTGCGGTGATATTGTACAGGTTCACCGGCTCATCGCCTCCGTTTACCCATATTTCCCACGGGAGTTCCATCTTCTGCGCTGCTTCGAGCGATTTTTCCGGTTCATCCCAGATAGTTACGCCGAGTATCTTCAGATTTTGATCCTTATACTTTTCATACGCTTTTTTCATCGTAGGCATCGCGGCTCTGCACGGTCCGCACCAGCTTGCCCAGAAGTCGAGCAGCACATAATCGCCGTGACCCACAACGTCGCTGAGTTTGTGCTCCACTCCATCGTATGCCACCGTGAAATCCTTGAACTTGTTGCCCGGTTTCACAGCCTCCTGGTTTCTCCTGCGGGTAAGAATATTCTGTACTCTCTTATAATTTCCGAGCGCAGGATATTTATCAACAGTTGATTCTATTTCGGCTAAAGACAGATTGCCATGCCCCATGTTGAAATAATAGGCTCCTAAGATGTCATTGCCATGGGCATTGATTTCTTGAAATATGGCAGATGAAAATTCCTTGAGGATGGCGCTGCGATCTTCATCGCCGGTAGCCGTCTGGTACCTTTTACCAATCTCCTGAATTTTATTATTGAAGGCTGATACACTGTCGTTGTAGCCACCGGTGGACTCCCATGTGCGCCTTACTCCGTGTTCTATGTCTTCAACCTTTACATTGTGCAATATATCAGCGTCTGAAAGAATGAAAAGTCCGGCACCGTGACCATCTCCCTCCAATAAAATTAGACCTTCAGGATATCTGTTGCTCGGAAAGCTGACTGTTCCGTTTTCTATCGGCAGGGAGTCGATTAGTTCATTAGTGTCGTAATTTACCAGACGCACGAATGCTCCTTCTTTTTCACGCGGCAGAATCAGTTTTGTGGTATGCTGCGCATAAGCGCACGAAGAGGATATCAGCGCAACTGACGCAAGTATTGTCTTTAGTGTAGTGTTCATGTTAATTGAAAAATAAAAAAGGAAACACTTGACCCATGATAGGCCAAAGTGCTTCCTTATGCTTGAAAATCAATTGAAGAGGCTCCAGCTCACGGTGAGTCCGGCCATTACGATAGCGACCATAGACATGAGCTTGATGAGAATGTTGAGGCTCGGACCGGAGGTGTCCTTGAACGGGTCACCTACTGTATCGCCGACAACGGTTGCTTTGTGAACATCGCTGCCTTTGCCGCCGAAGTTTCCCTCTTCGATATATTTTTTTGCGTTGTCCCATGCGCCGCCGGCGTTAGCCATGAAGATGGCGAGCACAAAGCCTGCGCTGAGTCCGCCGGTGAGGAGTCCGATTACTCCGGGAACACCGAAGATGAGACCGGTGAGGATAGGAACGATGATGGCAAGTAGAGAGGGGAACACCATTTCGCGTTGTGCTCCCTTTGTGGAAATCTGCACGCAGCGTGCATAGTCAGGTTCAGCCTCGCCGGTGAGAATACCTTTGATTGTACGGAACTGACGGCGAACTTCCTCTACCATGTGAGATGCCGCTCTGCCTACAGCGTTCATTGTGAGACCGCAGAACAGGAATGCCATCATAGCGCCGATAAACATGCCTGAGAGTACCATCGGATTCATGAGGTTGACATTATAAGCCATCATGAAGTCGGTGAAGTTGGCGCTTTCCAAAGGAATGTTTGTGGTCTCTTCGCTGAGTGAGGTGCCGATCTGAATGAATTCAGTGCCTATGCGGTGCAAGCCGATACGTATTTCTTCGATATAGGAAGCGAGGAGGGCAAGACCGGTAAGTGCGGCTGAGCCGATAGCGAAGCCTTTGCCGGTAGCGGCGGTGGTGTTGCCGAGAGAGTCGAGGGCATCAGTGCGTTTGCGCACCTCAGCACCGAGTCCGCTCATTTCAGCGTTGCCGCCCGCATTGTCGGCGATAGGACCGTAAGCATCGGTTGCGAGTGTGATACCGAGGGTTGAGAGCATACCCACGGCGGCGATGCCTATGCCGTACAGACCCCATGAGATATTTGCGAAGTCAAAACCGGAAGCGAGCCAGTAAGACAGGATGATGCCGGCTACAACCGCGATGACGGGAACTGCTGTTGAAATCATTCCGAGACCCACACCGGAGATAATGACTGTTGCAGGACCGGTCTGACCGCTCTCGGCGAGCTTCTTGGTGGGCTTATAGGATTGTGATGTGTAATACTCGGTAGCTCTGCCTATTATGATTCCTACGAGCAGACCTACAACCACTGCGAGTGAGATGTTCACCCAGTTGGGAATCTGAAGCAGGTAAAGAATGCCGAAAGTGGCGGCGATGATGAGTATAGAGCTGAGATTTGTGCCCGCTGCAAGAGAATTGAGCAGGGTTTTCATTGTGGCGTTCTCTTTGGTCTTGACCGCGAAGATGCCGATGATAGAAAGAACGATACCTACGGCAGCGATGAGCATAGGGGCGAGAACAGCCTTGATTTGCAGAGTCACAGCCTGATCGGTGCTGAAATCGGCACCCACCATGCCTGCGCCCGCTGCCGCTCCGAGGGCGGCGGTGGCGAGAATAGAACCGCAATAGCTTTCATAGAGGTCGGCACCCATACCGGCGACGTCGCCCACATTGTCGCCCACGTTGTCAGCGATAGTAGCCGGGTTGCGGGGGTCATCCTCAGGAATACCGGCTTCAACTTTACCGACAAGGTCAGCGCCTACATCCGCTGCTTTGGTGTAGATGCCGCCGCCTACGCGCGCAAAGAGAGCCTGGGTAGATGCGCCCATGCCGAAGGTGAGCATTGTGGTGGTGATCATGGTGAGTTTGTGAGTGCCGTCTGCCGGCTCGATCCAGTTCAGAAGGATGTACCAGAAAGATATGTCGAGCAATCCGAGACCCACCACAACAAGACCCATTACCGCACCGCTTCGGAAAGCCACACGCAGTCCGGCGTTCAGTGTCTGACTTGCGGCGTTGGCTGTGCGCGCCGAAGCATAAGTGGCTGTCTTCATGCCGAGGAATCCGGCGAGACCGCTGAAGAAACCGCCGGTGAGGAAGGCTACAGGCACCCAGGGATTCTGGAGTCCGAAACCGTATGCCATGATTGAGAACAGCACTACGAGACCGATAAATACCAGACCTACGATTTTGTATTGCTGCTTGAGGTAGGACATTGCGCCCTGGCGCACATAAGAGGCGATCTTGCGCATGGTGGGTGTCCCCTCATCCTCGCGCATCATCTGCCGGTAGAAATACCATGCCATCAACAGCGCAAGAATTGATGCTGCGGGCACGATCCAAAATAGCATTTGATCCATGATTGATAATATGATTGGTTATAGATTCCAGGTGGGGTGGTGTTGTGACGTAGGGTTAACCCAGTGGCTCAACACCGTTTAGTCGCACAAAATTAATGAAAATACGATTCTATGCAAAATAAAAAAATATGTGCCTGAAATCTTTTGTCGTCACCGCCGGCTTATTTCGGATTCGTATGCCGGTACGACATCGTGTTTGCTCTTGCGCTGCCTCTCTCATCAGCTGCTTGTTTTTTATCGGAGTGTTAAATTTGCTGTAATAAACGGCTGGGAGTTGTGTTGTTCGTGATAATTGTATAACTTTGCATATAAAAAGTAATTTTAATATGACAATTGATTGAAGCGACAGCTTCCCATTTATAAGAAAGATAAGGTGGTTTGAAAAAGCCACGGGGTAAAGAAATGATTAAGACACAATTATTTATTATACTTGAACAGATATGCCGGTTGGACAGAATCCTGCTGTAGATGTCGGATTGTTTCCGCGTGATACCGACGGTCTATCGATAATTCCTTAGCCCGAAATAATGCCTATGAGGCGCACGCGCCAAAATAAAAAATCAACCATTATGAACATAATGAATAATACGAACCCCATACGTCGATTGGCAACGATGCTACTGCTGCTGATGCTTGTGTCTCCGCTGTCCGCGAAGGAAAAGGCGGACAGTGTGCGCATCTTCAGGTTTTATGTGGGGTCGGATAAATTCTACGCCCCGGGGCTGAACAATGGCGAAGAGCTGGCAAAGTTGTTTGATTTCGTGCAGCAGTACAAGGATATGATTCTCGGGCATGACATGATGCTTTATGTGGACGGGTATTGCGCTTCCAAAGGGAGTGAGGTTGACAACCTGCGTATCGCACGCACGCGCTCAAATAGGGTGAAGTCGGAACTCATTACCCGCAAAGGTTTGAAAGAAGACTGCTTTGTCACTCGTAAACATGCAGGGCAAGGTGATTCCGTGACGGTGCGCGTCAAGATTCCTGAAACTCTTATCCGACCTATGCAGCAGCAATCGGAAGTGGTGAAGGATGATACTTTCGACCAAAAGAGCGAGGCGATCCAGTCTCAGGAACAGCCGACCGAAGAAACTGTGGTGACAGAAGCCGTTGAGAGTGTTGAGCCGGTTCAGATGGCTCCAGAAGAGGGGTTGATGCCTACAGCGAAGGCTGACAGTCGCTTCCTTTTGAAAACAAACCTTCTCTACTACGCGATTCTCATGCCTAACCTGGAGGTCGAGTGGAAGTTTGCTGACAGGTGGTCCGCTGCCCTCGAGTTTCAGGGAGCCTGGTATGCTAAGAATGACCCGCACAAGGTATATCGCGTTGCTACCGTGATGCCCGAAGTGCGCTATTGGATAATGGAACGCTCGCGTTGGAATGGCATGTATGTCGGTGCCTTTGTCGGCGCAGGTCTCTATGACCTCTGCGACGGTAAGAAAGGGCATGAAGGCGAAGGCGGTCTTGTCGGTATTTCGGCTGGATATATGTGGGCGATAGGCAAGCACCTGTCACTCGATGCCGGCATCGGACTCGGCTATCTGTATGCGCGGGATAAGCTCTATTATCCACGTGACGGTCACTACCTGTATCAGCTTACCAAGAATGTCAATTATTTCGGTCCTCTAAGGCTCAAGCTGTCGCTGGTGTGGCGCTTTCAAACTGAAAAATAAATAGGTGAAATGAAAATTATTGACAGATATATAACGATAGCCGTTGTGCTTCTCGGGTTCATGCTCCTGACGGCGTGCCAGCGCACCGAGTTGTGCTACGACCACTATCCCAAAGCTGCTATGGCGCTTGAGTGGGAGCAGGAGTGGGAGCGCGACTACGGCATGGCGCACCTGAGCAGTTGGGATGCATCATACCACGGCTTTTCATACAATGAACTCAGACCCGCCACTCCCGAATGGGTCAACCTTGTCAAGTACAGGGAAAGCAATCCCGACGGCGAGCATTATTTGGCGGCAGACGGCGGCGATGTAGTGCTGCAGGAGAAGGGCAACTACTCTTTCCTGCTTTACAACGGCGACACCGAGTATATAGTCCTCTCTGATGTAGCATCCCTACCTGATGCCCGCGCCTCTGCGACACCACGTTCACGAGCTTCTATCACATCAGTCATGGAGAGGCATCCGGGGGCAAGGTCGGCAAATCCGCCCGATGTGCTTTACTCAGCATTCATAGAAGATGTGCCGCCTATCGACGTTCACGAGGTCAGGAACCTGCCGGTGAAGATGCAGCCGCTCGTTTACACTTATGTCGTGCGCTTCGATTTCGAATATGGGGCACACCATATAGCTCTTGCCCGCGGAGCTCTCGGAGGTATGGCTGAGTCGGTGTATCTCCGCGACGGACACACCTCGGACGAATCCGTCATAGTTTTGTTCGATTGCGAAGTGACTGCAAACGGTTGCGAGGCTCATGTGAAATCATTCGGAGTTCCCGGATTCCCGGATGAATATTACGGGAATGCCAAAGGCAAGGCTGCCGACCGTCCATATACCCTCAACCTTGAAGTGATGCTTACAAACAGCACAACCCTACAGTTCGACTATGACATTGCCGACCAGATCAGGAAGCAGCCCAGAGGCGGCGTGATCACCGTCTCCGGAATACGCATTGAGGATGATCAGAACAAGCGTGAGATGGGTGATGGTGACTTTGACGTGGATCTGTCCGGTTGGGGGCAGGTAGATGTTGACTTCCCGCTGCCTGACTTCGATGATACTGATGAATCTTCCGATGATTAAACTATATAACAAACGAAAAATAATTAATAAGCCGATAAAAAACCAATAATTTAGCAATGAACAAGTACTTATTATCCATGGCAGTGGCAGTCATGACATTCACCGCCTGTACTTCAGAAGATGTGGTCGATGTAAGCCAGACCCAAAGCAATGTCATAGGCTTTGAGAATGTGGTCAACAAGTCGAGCCGTGCCGTCGAGGGAGACCTCAGTAACACATCCTTTGACCACTTCATGGTGTATGGCTACTACACCAAGCCCAACCTCACTACACCTGTCCAGATATTCAACGGTGTGGACGTCAACAGAAAGGTAGTGAACGGTAAGACATCGTGGGGATATGACGGAGTGCGCTACTGGGTGCCCGGATGCTCATATTTCTTCTATGCCTACTCATGCGCCGATATAGCGATCTCAAGCGTGTATGGCAACCCGACTTTCAGCCTCTTTGACGCTAACAACACTTCTATCGACAGCCGTGCGCTGCTTATACAGCACTATACCTGTGACCAGAGCCATCAGCATGACCTCGTGTATGCCGAGAATGAAAATATTCTGGCAACCGAGAAAGGAAACCCTGACGTGTCGCTCAGCTTCTCACATGCCCTCTGCAAGATCAAGGCTGTATTCACCACCGATTTCCCCAATGGTTACAAGGTCTATGTTTCCAATGTCTATGTCTCTGACTTCTATAACCGGGCTGACTTCAACGT
>CAMWYV010000053.1 GCA_947178565.1 uncultured Porphyromonadaceae bacterium
ACGTCATCCAGTATTTCTGAATTAAAAGCCGAGAGATTTTATCCACGCTTCAATTCCGGATTCAGGTGTTCCGTTCAAGCATTTACCTTGAGTTATATCAAGTTTGGGGTATGTTTCACACAGAGCACGTGTACTCCCGTCAATAGTGCTTCCACCGGATGTGCAGAATGTTATGATTCTTTTCCCTTTAAGGTCGTTGGAGTCAATAAATGTATTGACTACACGTGGAGCCTGATCCCACCAGATAGGATACCCTATGAAAACGGTCTCAATACTGTCAAGATTGAGGATTCCGTTCTTGATAGCCGGACGGGATGACATATCGTTCATCTCAACTGATGACCTTGAGTTTCTATCATTCCAGTTAAGATCCGCTGAAGTATATTCCTTCTCCGGCTCTATCTCAAATAGCCTGCCACTGGTTGCGGAGGCTACCTCCTTTGCAACCTTCTCGGTGGTACCTGTTGCTGAATAATACGCAACAAGCACTTTATTATTCTCATTCTTCATGGCTGCTTCAGTTTTATTTTCTGCACAGGAAGAGAATATTGTTCCGAAAAGCGCAAGACATCCAATCAATAACTTATTCATAATCCGGCCTATTGTGGTAATTTATTATATTCTTCATCGGATACCGGTTCAAGCCATACGTTTTCAGTATCCTCACCAGGGACAGAGAAAGCGAGATGAGCGAACCACGAATCTTTTGCAGCGCCATGCCAGTGCTTCTCGTTGGCGGGGATGTTAATGACAGTGCCGGGAAGGATCTCAACAGGATCTTTGCCTTCTTCCTGATACCAGCCACGACCGGCTACTCCCACCAGCATCTGACCTCCACCCTTGTCAGCCTTGTGTATATGCCAGTTATTGCGACAACCGGGCTCAAAAGTGACATTGGCAAACGGTATCTGTTCTGACGAAATCTGAGCAAGATAACTGTTACCGATGAAATATTTGGCGTACGCGGTGTTGGGTTCTCCAATCGGGAAAATCATTTCCCGTGCGAAAGCTGCCTTTGCATCATCACCTTTGGTATCTTCGTTCCAGACATCCTTGGCAAGACGGAACGCTCCCCATGCCTTGGGCCAGCCTGCATAGAACGCGATATGGGTCAGTATTTCGGATATCTCAGTGCGGGTAATACCATTCTTCTTCGCCTCCTGAAGGTGATAGATAAGCGAGGTATCGGTAATGCCTTGCGAGATAAGGCTTGTAATTGTGACGAGACTGCGGTCACGCAGCGAAAGGAGATCGTTACGGCTCCATACTTCTCCAAAGAGGATGTCGTCATTGAGTCGGGCAAATTCCGGCGCGAACTCACCAAGTTGCTGACGCCCTGCTGTCTGAACTATTTTCTTTTGTGCCATAGTGGGTGTTAATGTGATTATACAAAAAATCAATGAAATGATAAAGCGATTCATTTTCTGATAGTGTTTGTTATTATGTTATTCGGATTCAATGGTGTCACGTCATCAAGCATAAGGGAATCCACCATATACAGAGTACTTTGCTTGTACTTTTGGAAATGCTCTGAAGCGATGTGGCTTTTGTATGCCTCCTGACTCGCGTAAGTCTCCAATATTGTGATACTACATGGATTTTCCTTATCGGCAACCGCATACATAGTCAGAACACCCGGCTCTGTTTCCAAAGAAGCTGTGCCTACCTCGACGGCATATTTCATGTACTCATCAATATACTCCGGATTAACCTGAATTTTTGACAGACGGACTATACCGTCGGACTGCATTGGAAGTTTATCACACATATTGTTGTCCATATTAGTTGTTTCTTCGGAATGGCTATCGCCACAGGCACTGAATAAGACAGATATAGTGGCGAAAGTCAACAGTATTTTAAGTGACCGAATCATCCTTCGTGTTTATTGTTCCAATTCTCGTGCATCTTGCGGCATTCGCCTATTACATCTCCTGACAGAATGTAGGAATAGGTCGGAAATTCAAACAGTACGGTGTGCATCTTGCTATAGTCAATCTTCCCATTATCGTCAAGGTTATCTTCGTTAACATATGTATCGACAATAGAGCAGATGAAGTTGTTGAAGCCGTTGCATTCGTATATGTCAACGATTTCCAGCTCCATAGTCAGCGGTGCCTCGTCTATTACAGGAGTACCTGCCTCACCACGATGATACTCAAATACCTCAGACTTGTCTTCTTTGTCGCCATCAACACTGCCTACATAATCAACCTTATCAAGCAGCCCCGGTCTTACGAGATTAAGCGATATACGTTTTCCGACACCAAGCGCAGGCGTTGTGTAGTGTGCCTTGGCCATGCTTACGAGTACACGGTCGTGACTTACAATACCTACATGAGAGATTTCAAGCCAATTGACTTTACCGTTCACATCCGCACCGATTACGGTAACGGGTGTAGGATATAGGGCTAATCTTGAGCCCAAGTTTACTTTTTTAGCCATAGTTATTCTTTGATATTAAATAATTTAATTGCATTGTTTCTCAGGATGTCTTCGGCATATCGTCCGAGTTCCGCATCCTGAGTGATTTCATTCTTAACCTTTGCAGCAACCTTTTCAAGAATCGGTGCCGGTACAAACGGATAATCCGTTCCAAACATTATGTGATCCCGAGTGGTAACTGTGAGCAGGATCTTTATTGCCTGCACCGAGGGACCTCCGGCTAGATCATAGTAAAGATTCGCAAGATTGCCGTCTATGTCAATCGGTCCTGTGAGTCCTTGCTTCAGCAACAGTGGGTAGCCTCCTTTAAGCCGTGGCACCGCGTATGGCATGAACGAGCCAGCGTGCGGCACCACAACCTTGATGTTCGGATAACGGGTCATAACGTTATGCGCAACCATGTTGAGAACTGCGCGAGTCGTTTCAGCCGGATACTCATACACGAAGACAGGTCCACCGGTAAAAGTGTTTTCGTTAATTGGGTTTGGTTTTACCGGGTGAAGTATAACCACTGCCTCCCGTTCATCGAGAACCTTCATCAGAGGTTCATAGATCGAATCACCTAGATAAACACCGTCAACACTGGTGGCGAGCTTTATCCCATCAGCGCCAAGAGAATCAATTACAAACACAGCTTCATCTATAGAAGCGTCTATATCCGGTTGCGGGAGTGCGGCACACCACAAAAAACGGTCAGGATTATTTCGCTTTGCCTCCGCCATCCTACGGTTTACCAAACGAATCACCTTACGGCTTTCATCAATGTTGTCAAACCAAGGCTGGGGAGATGATAGAGTGAGGATACTTCGAGCTATTCCGGCGCTGTCCATAAATTCTATATGAGAGGTTTCATCCCATGATGGTAACGGATAGCCGTCTGCCATCAGCGCATCATTGTAGGCGAGATAATTCAGATAGTCATCGGTTACGATGTGAGAATGGACGTCTATCGCCTTAATATTTGTCCGGGCAACCACACCTAAAACAGTCATCAATGCGGTAAAGAATAAAACTAATCTTTTCATGCCATAGGATTTTCCCAAGACCAGGTTGTATCTACACCGGTTGCCGCGGCAAGAGCCTCATCAGCACACTTAATCTGAACCAGATTGTAGTTTGGAACACCAATACGCTTTTCAACGCCTGATTCCAATAATGTTTTCATATTATCTTATTTTATATAAATCTTCTTTCCGTTTACTATATATAAACCTTTTTCAAGGTTCTGCATTGATAACGCATCTTTTGCCACCAGTGCTCCGGATATTGAGAAAATGGTATATTTTACAATATTTTGGTCTGTGCGAATATCCTCCACACCTGACATTGCATCATAACCTATTGTTTTCAGCCACTGCGATATCATAGACGCGGCGTTGGATGTCTGTGAGGAACGGATCCACAGACTTGGAGACAGAAAATCACCTTCCGGAATCAGGCGTCTGGCGTCACCCTCCACACCACTTATTCCGCTGCTTGCACTTGATACGATGAGACCTATCTTCTTGCCTCCCATTGCCTCGCCATTATGGAAAAGATATGTCTGCAAGGGTGCAGCCATATTACTCCACCACAATGGAGCACATATGATTATACAGTCATATTCAGTGAGATTGACATTAACTTGGTCAATCGCAGGATAGAATGCCGCATCGGTGGGATTATTGCGTATGGATGAGATCAATGCGCTACCGATGGCGTAGTTGTTTGCCGCATAGTCGAGTCCTTTTTCAGCCGGTTCTATGCGAACGATATCCGCTTCTATCTGCTTGGTCAGCTCTAAGACAATATTGTGTACATTATTTGTATAACTGTAATATACCACAAGTGTCTTTGCCTGAATAACAAATGCAGATACTATCAGGATGAGTGATAACGGGATTCTTTTCATACTATCACTTAACTTCAATTTTCTTTATTATTCTTGCGGGATTACCGGCAACTATCGTCATGGGCGGAACATCATGTGTAACGACACTCTGGGCTCCGACAATAGCTCCATATCCGATTCTTACTCCGGGTAGGATTGTAGAGTTGATACCTATCCACACCTTATCTTCAAGTACGATAGGACGTCCGTAGGTGGCACTGCGGTTTTCCGGATTCGGATCGTGATTGATAGTGATAAGGTTACATTTCGGACCGATGAATACACCGTTTCCTATGGTTATGCCTCCCCTTCCGAAGAAGGTGCAGCACTGCTGTATGAAGCAATCCTCTCCAATGGTCACGGGCTTGCCGTAATCTATATAAAACGGAGGCAAGACAGTAGTGCTTTCCGGAAGTGGTTTTCCGAGAATCCTACCCATATATTCATGAACCTCTTCAGGATCTCTGTATCCTGTATTTAGTTCGGTTGCCGTTTTCATCGTATCGAAAATATCGGCTATCAGTTCATCATAACCGTCATCATTGGGCGAAACCATCTCGCCGCTGCGGTCTCTTTCAAAAATATCTTTCATAATACTGATTTTAATTGATTTCTAACATTGATGGCTGGACGCCGAGATCGTGGAACAAAGCCATCTCATTAGGTGTAAGGCAATAGTTTGAGGAGTGACGCTCGTGGGAGGGAATTATTCCACTTTGAATGAAATAATGCTCCAGAACACGCTCAGGAGTGGTGCCGTATCGGAAAGCTACATATTTTACAGCCTCCATCTCACAGAAGTCCTTCGACAACATGATTTTTGTTTTCATTTCTTTGATTTTATTCATATTGCAAAATTAGGTCATGATGATAAGTATTATGTGACAAATATTACTCAGCTCTAACCATTTTTTCAGGTACTTCACTTGTAAAGAAGCAATTCTGGGATTAATTTGTAATTTTGTAGTGATAACCCTTATCCGTCGCCTAAATATGAGCAAGATTCTTAAAGTTAGCAAGCCATCTGACTATAGTTCACTGATGGGTCAGACTGACACTCATGAGCTGATAAGTGTCATAAATTACAGTGAACTGTCACCTGTGCCCCACAGCCTGAATCACTATGAGGTTTATGGGTTGTTTCTTCAAGGGAATGAGGAAGGAATAGACCTTACATACGGCACCGGAAAATATGATTATTCCGACGGCACCCTGATATGTGTAGCACCCGGTCAGACAGGAGGCAAGGAAGATAATGGCGCTCTTGTGAATCTGAGCGGTTGGGCTTTATTATTTCATCCGGATATATTGCAGGGAACAGGACTTGAAAAGGAAATCAAGAACTTCTCTTTTTTCGATTACAGAATAAATGAGGCTCTGCACATGTCGGAAGAAGAACGGGATATAATAATAGGACTCTTCAGGCAGATAAGGAATGAGCTGAGGTTTCCGGCTGATGTGATGCAGAATAGAATTATCGTGGGATTCATAAATCTATTATTACGGTATGCCCAGAGATTCTATAACCGTCAGTTCGTGTCAAGAACCATTGTCAACAATGACATACTTACCCGCTTTGAAAAACTGCTGAAAGATTATTTTGAGAAAGAAAAGCAGTTGAAAAACGGTGTGCCGACAGTTCAGTATTGCTCGGAGCAGTTGAATATGTCTCCGACCTATCTCAGCGATGTCATCAAGAAAGCAACCGGAGACACCGCTAACCATCATATCAAGCAATATGTGATGCAACTTGCCAAGAATCGGCTTGTATCAGGAATGAATTCGTCTGAGGTTGCTTATTCGTTAGGATTTGAGTATCCACAGCATTTCTCACGTACCTTCAAGAAAATAACCGGTGAAACACCATCAGGGTACTGTGAGCGGCGCACAAAAGAGTAATACAAGATTGAACAAACCGGAATAAGGTTTTAAATTATATCTGAATAATAGCAATAAACCTCTGGATATCTTTTTGAAAAATCTCATTCCTTGTATAATTAAATAATCCCAAAAGTCATCCTATAAAGTTCACTTATTAGGCATCCTCTTTCTTTTGTGGTACGGAACTTATTCGAAAGATATTTCTTATTAACTTAGACATCATTGAAGTGACTTTCTTATTATTAATTACAAATATATCTAATTCTTTAAAGCCTATTGTACTAAAAATAAACCATTACCAGAATTGGTAACGGTTTATTTTCATTAGTATTGCCGGATAGTAATACATTCTAGTGGAGGTGTAAATCAGAAAATTTTCACCATTCTTCTTCTGCAGTATTTGCCTCCAGTCCAAGAATACTATTTACTAGCCCATTAATTTGATTCTCTACATGGAATATATCATTTTTGTTTTTATCTTTCGGCTCTCCTGTTTTCTTATCATACCATTTAGAAACGATATAGCGGAATTCTCCATAAGAAATTGGCTGAGTGTTGAATGTAATTTGATTCTCTATATACGGTGCAGTAACTCTTACACGACCATCCTTGATTTTGAACTCTAACTGATAGTAACCTCCACCATCAAAAGTTAATATAACTTTCTTTTGACATAGGTTTGATGAATAGCCCCGAACCTTAATCGAGGCATCTTCAACACCGCTCATGACTTTTGATGGGTCGTTATAAATAGAACCTACATTTGTGGCTAATGTTTGATAGATTTCGTGAGCAGATTTTCCTTCAAATGGGACGACAATAAAATCTTCTCCACTATCAGTAATAAACGATGCTAATGGGGTTAAATTGAAATGCACTTTTTCTTGCGCCATTACATTCACTGATAGAAAAAACACAATCAATGTGAGTAATTTTTTCATTTGTTTATTTGTTTATTTAGTTTTACGCATTATTGCCGTTATTTATATCTTTTGACTCAGTATGCGCAAATGCAATAAAACAAAAGCGCAGACTTCCGTCATACGCTATCTTGGCTCACCACAAGCCATAATCAATGATGAGAAAGTCCGCACC
>CAMWYV010000054.1 GCA_947178565.1 uncultured Porphyromonadaceae bacterium
TCGCCGACCCTGAGTCGCCAGTAAGGGGAGGTGTATTTAACGTATGTTCTATAATTCGGGAATCTCTCGGCAATGTTATTACCTTTTGCTCGCGCCTCACCTTTTGCAGCCGGACGATTGTCTGAAAAAACCTGCACGCGATAACCGGCATTACGATCCCTCGACACCGTGACCTCTTCTGCCTCAGAAGACTGCGTATCAGCCGAAACAGAGGATGCATACGATTTCTTCAGTAGTTTGGCGAGCGCTTCAGGCTGTACAACAGTATTGATACCATTTTCGGTGATGTGAGCAACAATGTCTGTTTCGCCAGCTGTCTGAGCTGAAACAAATAATCCCGCTACCACTGCGATGAGGAGAAAACAATATCTTTTCATATCATTAAAAAATAGACTGCAAAAATACGAAAATATTTTTGCAGTCTGCAGAATATCTATTTTTTTAGCTACTTGAGGGATGCATCAGTTGAAAGCCTCAACTATGCCCATGAAGCTTTCAGCGTCAAGTGAAGCACCACCGATAAGACCGCCGTCCACATCCGGTTTTGCGAAAAGGGCACGTGCATTAGAGGGTTTGCAGCTACCACCATAAAGGATAGATGTATTGTCGGCTACTTCCTTGCCATATTTATCGGCAATGACACCGCGGATGAATGCATGCATTTCCTGTGCCTGGTCATCTGTAGCTGTTTTGCCTGTGCCGATAGCCCATACAGGCTCGTAAGCGAGAATGAGTTTAGAGAAGTCTTCAGCAGAGAGATTGAAGAGAGCGTCTTCGATCTGTGCCTTAACCACCTCAAGATAGGTGCCGTTTTCACGCTGCTCGAGAACCTCACCGATGCAGAAAATTGGAGTGAGATTGTTTTCAAGAGCAAGAGCGACTTTCTCTTTGAGAGTTTCCGCGGTTTCACCATAGTACTGGCGACGCTCAGAGTGACCGAGGATTACATAGCTTGCACCGGTCGATGCAACCATAGATGCGCTTACTTCACCAGTGTATGCACCGCTCTTATGATCGGCGCAGTTTTCAGCACCAAGACCAAGCTTAGCGGGATTAATAACAGCATTAACAGGAGCTAGGTGAGTGAAGGGAACACAGATGATAACATCGCAAGCTGCGTTTACTTTGCTGAGTGCTTCGTTAACGTCCTTAGCAAGACCCACACCTTCCTGGAGAGTGGTGTTCATCTTCCAGTTTCCGGCTACAATATTCTTTCTCATAATGTTTGTTATATGTTAATGGTAATTTATGTCCGTATTCTCGTATCTATTTATCCGATACTCTGCAAAGATACTAATTATTTCAGACTCTGTGTCTTTTTTCTAATCTTAATACTCCATGCAAGGAATCTGCCGCTGCGATCAAGGAAGAAAATGACCTGAAGGATAGCAATTAGAGCCAAAGTGAGATACAGTGCGGCTTCCAGTCCGTCAAAGGCGAGCGAATCCATCAATCCCGGAGTTTCTTCAGCATTTTCAAACAAGTCGGAGTCAATGGACACCGTTGTTCTCTTCCACATTATCTTCCCGTCACGAAGAAATACGGCAGGCATAATGCCTCTCGCCATCTCTTTCAAAGTGGTTGATTCAGCATAATATACCGGATAATCAGCCATTGACAGGTCTTTCCATTCCTCAATCTTACCTGAATCAGCCGCAACCAGAGTCATCATAGATCCTTCTTGTGACTTCATATAATTGTCAAGCAAGTTTAGAAGGTATGTGTTTGACACGTCCGCACGTGAATAG
The DNA here is from genome assembly GCA_947178565.1 of uncultured Porphyromonadaceae bacterium. Lineage (GTDB taxonomy): Bacteria > Bacteroidota > Bacteroidia > Bacteroidales > Muribaculaceae > Paramuribaculum. Next base: position 1,749 of record CAMWYV010000054.1, read on the forward strand.
TCGGGGATAAGTATGAGCAACTGATCTCCTTCTGAGGCAATTACCTCTTCCGTCACATCCTCGCCGTCTTCTAGCACTATGAGTTCGGTTTTATCCGCAACAATTTCTCCTACCGGTTTTCTTTCGATAAAAGTCCATGAAGAATCGGGCAAATTATCCATTGAGAAAGTTTTTTTCTCTCCCTCCTTTTCATAGATAAATTCAAATTCCGTGTCGGTATCAGTTTCCCGGGCAATCAGGAACTCCCCTACCGGAAACGATCGAAAGTCAACCAGCGGCTGAAGAAAATATCCAATCATTCCGATTATGAAAATATATGTGGCACACATAGTAGCCACGAACCACTGGATATATGCCCCGAAGAGACCGGACACTCTCTTATTATATATAATAAGGTATATAAGTGCCACCGTAATAAGAATATTTTTCAGGAATGTGGCTCCATTGGAGAGAATTAAAAAATCGCCGAAACATCCACAATCAGGCACGGGATCCGTTATAAACAAATATACGGTGAGAGGAAGCATTCCCGACATAATCAAAGTCATCAGCCAGATTATGACACGGCGGTAGCATCCGAGAAGCAGCATACAACCGAACACAAATTCCGCCATACTCAGAGCCATGGCTCCAACAAGCACCAGCGAACGCGGCTGAGAGATGCCCCACACGTCAAGATATTCCTCTATCTTGAATATGAAACCGTAAATATCATCGGCTTTAGCAAAGCCAGAAATAATAAAGACTGCCCCGACAATTATACGAAGACTCCATACAATAATACGGGTGCGAAGTGAAGGTTTGTCCATTGGCGCAGACTCAGCAGGCATTTTCTCCGGTTAGTTTTATAATCCCGAATACTGCATAGTTCACCATATCAAGATAATTTGCATCAATGCCTTCAGACACACATGTGTGACCGCAGTTATCCTCGATCTGCTTAGTGCGCTGAATCTTGGTGAGGATAAGATCGGTATAAGAGTTAATTCTCATGCCTCTCCAGGCCTCGTCATAGTCATGGTTTTTGGCTTTCATCAACTCGGTAGCCTTGAGGGCGAGAGAGTCATATAGAGCAAGCGCTTCCTCCGGAGATATGTCAACTGTATCGGACGCACCTTTTTCAAGTTGTATCACCCCAACCAGTCCGTAGTTCACAATCGCGAGAAATTCGGGCAGGATACCCTCGCCAACCATAGAATGCCCTTTGGTTTCAAGAGAGCGGATACGCTTTGCCTTTATAAAAATCTGATCGGTGATAGACTCCGGCCTCATTATGCGCCACGAGGCACCATAATCTTTCAATTTCTTCTCAAAAATATCGCGGCATTTAGCCATAGCCGCCTCAAATTGTGAGTTAGTGTCCGGTGATGTCATATCGCAGATCTTTTATGTTTCGCAAATATAGTAAAAATGAGGGAGTATGGCAAAAAAATCAGGGTAATGCCGGAAGGTCAACCCCTCTCTCGGCACTACCCTAATAAATTCGGTCAGGTCAGTAACGGATTACATATTTTCCCACTTCTCCGCCTGCTGCTGATATCCGTCGCCAAGACGATAGTAGAGACGATATAGAATGTTGGGGATATCAGTGAGACCATCTTTGTCAAGTTCATAGGCTTTTTCAAAGTATCCGGCAGCCTCAAGAAGCTTGGGATTCACTTTTTCTGTACGCTCAGCCTCGTTCTGGGCAGTTTCATCCAGTCTTACAGCCTGATTGTAAACTATTCGCGCAAGATCATAATAGCCTTTACCACTCTGAGGATTAACTTCGATAGCTTTCTTGAAGTTTTCGATAGCGGCATCATCATTGTTCTGACGCTCGTAAACCACGCCGAGAATATCATAGAGCTGACTCTTGATAGCAACGCTGGTATCAGGAGTAGCTTCAACAGCTTCAGCTACCATTTTTTCACAAGCGGCATAATCGTTGCGGTTAAGACCGTCATTGATCAGTTCACCGATGAAAGTGATATTTGAGGTACCGTACTTTTCATAGCCAAGCTGCGCGATTTTAACCATTTCGATACTGTCGTTGAGACGACGCGCCGCCTCAAGACCGTAAACATAAACTTCGGGATTCTCATAGCCGGACTTGATTGTGGGCTCAACTTTGGCAAGAGCGAGGTCGTTGCTGTTGTTGATAAGAGCGGCAAGCATCTGATAATACATCATCTGACCCAGAATGGTATCTGCCGGAGCCTTCGGAGCGTTTCCGCCGAGAACCGGATTGGTGGGAAGTGTCACAAACATTTCCCAAGCATCATACGCGCCCTGGTTGTCACCAGCCTGAAAGAGAAGAATACCGGCTGTCTGGAGTGAGTTATAGTTTTCATTAAGAGTCTTAATCATGCCCTTGGTAAGTTTACCGGGTTTCATCACACCTTTTTTGTCAGGCTGCTGATCAAGGGGAATAGCAGTGAGGTAATCGACATAGCAATCAAGCAAACCGTGACCGGCAGCTTTTTTCTCATCATTGGAAAGGGGATTGCCGAGCTGCTCTTTAAGGAAGAGTTCATCGTAAAGACCAACTCCTGCCTGACCTGCAAGTTTCCATGCGAGGGGATCGTTTTTCGTGGCTTCGTCAGTGAGAGCCGGCTGAATCTGCTTGAGCACGGCAGAGTAGTTGGGCTTAGACGCCTTGAGCGCCTGCTCAACCTCTTTCACTACGCTTGTCTGAGCCGAAAGGGCAAATGCTCCGAAGAGGCAGATACCTAAGAGGCTAAACTTTTTCATAATTTTTAGGTTTGTAGATTTATTATTAGGGTTATAATTGTTTATTCCTCAACTTCTTCACCGGTTTCTTCCTCATCGATGATTTCTTCCGGCTCTTCGGTGAGTTCCTCAACCATCTCATCAACGGCAGTCTCAACAACCTCAGCCTGAAGTTCGATAAGTTCCTTGTCCGCCTCTTCCTCGGGATCGGTGTCCACACAGCAAACAGATGCGATGGTGTCGCCACGCTTATCAAGGTTAATTAGGCGCACACCCTGTGTAGCTCTACCCTGCACCCTGATATCTGCAACGCGGATGCGCAGTGTGATACCACTCTTATTGATAATAACAAGGTCGTTTTCATCATTCACGCTCTTGATAGCAACGAGTTTACCTGTCTTATCGGTGACATTGAGGGTCTTGACACCCTTACCTCCACGATTTGTGATTCTGTAGTCTTCAAGGAGCGAACGCTTGCCGAATCCGTTCTCGGAAATAACCATAACATTATTCGTGGTTTCGGGAGACATGCATATCATTCCTACAACACAATCATCGTCATCATCAAGAGTCATACCGCGAACACCTGTACTCATTCTGCCCATTTCGCGCACTTTGCCTTCATGGAAGCGGATAGCTCTGCCATTACGGTTAGCCATCAGAATTTCAGAATTGCCATCGGTAAGTTCAACAGAGATGAGCTGGTCGCCTTCACGGATGATGATTGCATTCACACCATTTGCTCTCGGACGAGAGTATGCTTCAAGGCTTGTTTTCTTAATAATACCGTTCTTGGTGCAGAACACAAGATTGTGAGATGTCACAAATTCCTTATCATCAAGACCCTTGACTCTGATAAATGCGTTCACGGCATCATCGCTCTCAATATTGAGAAGATTCTGAATGGCACGACCCTTGCTGTTTTTAGCACCTTCGGGTATCTCATACACCTTCAACCAGTAGCATCTTCCCTTATTGGTGAAGAAAAGCATATAGTTGTGCATGGAAGCGGGATAAATGTGCTCGATGAAGTCTTCGTCGCGGGTATTGCTGCCGCGCGCGCCCACTCCTCCCCTGTTCTGAGCGCGGAATTCTGACAGTGGGGTGCGCTTGATATAGCCGAAGTGACTGATTGTGATAATCATGTCATCGTCAGCATAGAAATCCTCGGCGTTGAAATCACCGGCTATATAGTCTATTGACGTAAGACGCTCATCACCGTATTTATCTCTCACTTCAATGAGTTCATCCTTAATCACATTCCAACAAACAGTGTCATTATTGAGAATCTCTTCAAGGCGGCGAATCTCAGCCATGAGCTCCTCAAAATTATTACGCAGCTTATCCTGCTCCAGACCGGTCAGTTGCTTGAGGCGCATCTCAACGATAGCGGAAGTCTGAGCATCGGTAAGACCGAATTTCTCCGACAGCTTCTGCTTGGCATCATCGGTATTATCACTATTGCGTATAATCTGGATAACCTCGTCAATATTCTGCGATGCGATGATAAGACCTTCAAGAATATGCGCTTTCTCACGCGCTCTTGCAAGCTCGAAGTTTGTGCGGCGGATAACCACATCGTGACGGTGGTCAACGAATGCCTTTAAGATTTCCTTTAGATTGAGAGTCCTGGGTCTGCCGTTTACAAGAGCGACGTTGTTGACACTGAAAGATGACTGCATCTGTGTCATCTTATAAAGTTTATTCAGAACAACGTTGGCATTTGCATCGGTTTTCACCTTAATGACAATCTTCATGCCCTTGTAGTTGCTGAGATCATTTATGTCAGCAATACCGTCAAGTTTCTTGTCATTTACAAGGTCGGCTATATATTGAACAAGGAGTGCCTTGTTGACATTGTAGGGAATTTCGGTCACTACAATGTTTTCGTGATTACCCTCCTGCTCGATCTCAGCCTTGGCGCGGATAACGATTCTGCCTCTTCCGGTTTCAAACGCATCCTTCACACCTTTATATCCATAGATAATACCTCCCGTGGGGAAATCAGGAGCCTTTATGTGCTCCATAAGCTCAGGAATAGTAATATCGGGATTGTCGATAAGGGCTATCGACGCGTTAATACTTTCAGAGAGGTTGTGGGGAGGGATATTTGTTGCCATACCCACGGCGATACCACTGGCTCCGTTAACAAGCAGATTAGGGAAACGGTTTGGAAGAACCACCGGTTCCATACGGGTATTATCATAGTTGGGCTGAAAATCTACCGTATCACTTTTAATATCGGTGAGCATATCCTCACCGATTTTTTTTAGACGCACCTCGGTATATCGCATAGCTGCGGCACCGTCACCGTCCACAGAACCGAAATTTCCATGACCGTCAACAAGGGTATATCTCATCGCCCACGGCTGGGCAAGACGCACAACCGTACCATAAATCGATGAGTCACCGTGAGGGTGATATTTACCCATCACATCACCAACACAGTTGGCTGATTTCTTAAATGGATGATCTGAAGTATTGCCCATCTCGTTCATGCCGTAAAGCACTCTGCGGTGCACCGGCTTGAGACCGTCACGCACATCCGGGAGGGCACGAGAGACGATAACCGACATCGAATAGTCGATATACGCCGATTTCATTTCATTTTCAATGTCGATTCTTTGAATTCTATCTTCCGCGTCTAACATGTTGAAAAACAATCATTATATTCTTAAGCAGGCAACCGCGCCGGATAAACACACTAAATACCGGCAGGCATTCCGCCCTGTTAAATAT
>CAMWYV010000055.1 GCA_947178565.1 uncultured Porphyromonadaceae bacterium
GTTATACGAATAGTATTAATACGTTGCAAAAGTAAAAAGAATCTTTGAACCTGCAACATCCACATCCTTTTTTTCTTACAATTTCACTAAATCCATTCCTTTAGTGATAGCCTGACGGTTGAGATCAAGAAGGTGATGATGTCGCGCCGGAAGAACCTTTTTCAATCCGGTCATCACACTTTCCAAGGGTACTACCGGTCTGATTTTCAACAGCGCACCAAGCACAATCATATTGTAGGTCTTTGCATTATTCAAATCAAAGGTCGCTTCCATCGCATCAACCTTGTATATATTTATATCGGTGCGTACAGGAGGACGATGAATACCGTATGAATCATAAATCAGTGTACCGCCGGGCTTAACCTTGCTTTCAAATTTGTCAAGGCTCTGCTGATTGAGAATCACCGCTGTGTCAAATGTGTCAAGCACCGGTGAGCTAATCAGCTTGTCGCTGAGAATAACAGTGACATTTGCAGTGCCTCCCCGCTGCTCCGGGCCATAAGAAGGCATCCAAGTGACCTCCAAATTATCAGTAAGTGCCGAGTAGGCAAGAATCTTACCCATCGACAGCACTCCCTGTCCACCAAATCCGGCTATGATTATCTCTTCTTTCATTATTCTTCATTTTTAAGATCACCCGGAGGATATGCGGGGAACATATTTTCCACCATCCATTCATTGGCTTTAGCCGGGGACATTTTCCAACCGCTATTGCAGGTGCTAACCACTTCTACCACCGATGTGCCTTTACCCGCGAGGCTGTTTTCAAATGCCTTACGGATCGCCAGCTTGGTTTTGCGTACTGTGGCGGGAGTGTGAACGCTCTGTCTGGTAACATAGCAAGTGCCAGGAAGCTGCGCAAGCAATTCGGTAATTTTGAGTGGATAACCATTAAGGTCTATTCTTCTTCCGTATGGTGTTGTAGAGGTGGTCATTCCTTCAAGAGTTGTAGGAGCCATCTGTCCACCTGTCATGCCGTATATTCCGTTATTTATGAATATGATGGTGATGTTTTCGCCTCTGTTCGCTGCATGGATAGTTTCAGCCGTACCAATTGCCGCGAGGTCACCATCGCCCTGATATGTAAAAACCAGCCGGTCGGGATTAAGGCGCCTGACAGCAGTTGCCACTGCGGGAGCTCTTCCGTGAGCCGCCTCTACCCAGTCAATATCAATGTAATTGTATGCAAAAACAGCACATCCCACCGGTGCTATTCCTATGGTTTTGTGCTCTACTCCCATCTCTTCAATCACCTCTGCAACGAGGCGGTGAACAACTCCGTGGCTGCATCCCGGGCAGTAGTGCATATTATTGTCGTTCAAGAGTCTCGGCTTTCTGTAAACCAGATTCTCAGGACGTTTTATATATTCATTATTCTCCATCTGCTTTTATTTGGATTTGAGAAAGCGGTCTTCAAACGCATCAAGCACCTCCTGCGGATTGGGGACAATGCCTCCGAGACGTCCGAAATGATAAATCGGCACTCTGTCTTTGGCAGCCATGCGGACATCTTCAATCATCTGCCCTGCATTAAGCTCAACAACGAGAATACCTTTTACCTTTTTACTCAACTCTGAGATAATCTCTTCGGGGAAAGGCCACAGTGTAACAGGACGCACAAGACCAATCTTTAAGCCGCGCGCTCTTGCATCTTCGATAGCCTTGAGGCATATACGGGCAATAGAACCAAATGCAACCATGAGATATTCCGCATCCTCAGTGTGATACTCCTTGTATCTCACCTCGTTGCGCCTGATCAAATCATAGGTCTGCTGATAGCGCCGGTTATTCTCCTCCATTTTATAGCTGTCCAGCTCAAGAGTGGTGAGAACATTGGGCTTTCTCCACCCGGGACGACCTGTCACAGCCCAGGGGCACTGCTCCGCAATCTCCTGCTCTGTTCTTCTCGGACGCGCTGGCGGAAGTACAACTTTCTCCATCATCTGCCCCACAATTCCGTCGGCAAGCATCATCACCGGAGTTCGGTATTTGAATGCAAGGTCAAAACCAAGTCCTACAAAATCCGCCATTTCCTGAACGGTTGCCGGGGCAAGGACAATGAAATGATAATCGCCATGTCCGCCTCCCTTCGTAGCCTGAAAATAATCAGCCTGCGATGGATGGATTGTTCCTAGACCGGGACCACCTCGCATTACATTGACAACGAGAGCCGGCAGCTCTCCGGCAGCTATGTATGAGAGCCCTTCCTGCATGAGGCTGACTCCGGGACTTGAAGATGATGTCATCACAGCTTTACCGGTGGATGCTCCGCCATACACCATATTAATAGCAGCGACCTCGCTCTCAGCCTGAAGCACAACCATGCCGGTGGTTTCCCACGGCATAAGTTCCTCAAGAGTTTCAAGCACCTCGCTCTGAGGAGTTATAGGATAACCGAAGTAACCATCCACTCCGTATCTCACGGCTGCGTGGGCGATCGCCTCATTTCCTTTCATCAGTCTAACTTCTTCCATTTTCTTTCTGGGGGGAAATACCATAGAACTTCTACCTTTCAGGCATAATGCGATAGACTGCAATGCAGCCATCAGGACACACGGCGGCACAAGCGGCACACCCTATACAAGCCTGTGGATTGGAAGCAAACGCAAAATGATAGCCACGGTTATTTACCTCTTTGGGCTGGAGAGAAAGAACCTGTACGGGACACGCGACCACGCATAGGTCGCATCCCTTGCATCGCTCAGAGTTAATCTCAACAGCTCCTTTAGCTTTAGCCATATCGGTTTTACCGTTTAAATTATTCGTTTTATTCAGTAATGCAAAATTACTTTTTTTTTTAGAGAACAATGTTATTTAACACATAGTTAACCTATGGCACACTAAATGGTAAAATGTGCTATTATTCTCACGGGCGCAGTTGAGTAACCCTAACTTTCTTATTTTTAAGCTTCTGCCCTTCCACATCCTTAACTATAGCTCTGATTTTACCGGCGGGAACTGCCGCGATTGCCTCATGATCCCACACGTTTATCTTGCCTATTTCAACAGAATCGAGTGCTGCGTTAGCGATAAGAAAACCTACAATATCACCTTTTGATACCTTTTCTTTACGCCCAACATTAAAGTGAAGCGTCGCTATGTCTGAATTTAGGTCGCATTTTTCAACCGCAGGCGGAAAATAATCCCTATCCCACTCTACATAGTCAGGAATTGAGTCTGCTTCTGAAGTAATTACATACACAGTGCCATCCGCGCCATTTCGCGCCGTTCTACCGTTACGGTGAACCCAGTTTTCAGCGGTGGGAGGAAGATGATAGTGTATCACAGCGTCCACACCCTCTATATCAAGACCACGCGCAGCAAGATCAGTAGCGACAATTATATCGACAGTGCCGTTTTCAAATAGATTCACCGCCATCTGCCGATCGTGCTGCTCCAATCCTCCATGATATAGCACTGCGGGAATATGGGATTTCTTCAAATAGTTATACAGACGCTCGGCGCTTTCTCGATGATTAACAAAAGTCATTATTTTTTTCTGAGGAATAGCGCAAAGGAGGTCAACAAGCGTCTGCGCCTTATCTGCCGCGGGACTCTCGACATGAACTTTCTGAAGATTCAGCGAAGTACCCTTGCTGTAGTCAATCTCTTGCCAACCGACCTGGGTCAGATAGTCAGGCAACTGCGAGGCTATAGTCGCGGAAGTGAGTACGATCTGCTTCAGTGAGGGCATTTTCCGCACTATTTTTTTCATATCCGCTTCAAAACCGAGCTCCACGCATTTATCATATTCATCCAACACCAATGATTTGGTATCAGAAAGAGAGATTGTGCCACGATTCAGATGATCAAGGAGTCTGCCGGGTGTTGCGACAACAATATCCGGTAACGGTGAAAGAGAATTTTTTTCATCTTCCATCTTGTGACCGCCATACAGAGCCACTACCTTATAACCGACAGCAGCACCTTTGACAACCGAGTTTATCTGAAGCGCCAGTTCTCGTGAAGGGGCTATTATCAAGGCTTGAACTCCCTTTCCCGGCGCAGCAATATGCTTCAGGAGATTTATCACGAAAGCTATTGTCTTGCCTGAGCCGGTCGGTGCTGCAAGACGTATCTTTGAAGAATCCGATGCCGCAAGTTCAATCTGCATCGGCTTGAGAGCGGTAATGCCGAGTCGAGCCGAGATATTCGATAGTATTTCTTGTTCATTCATACCAATATAAACGTCAAAGTCGGTTAAAGTTTTTCTTACGCTTGACAAAATATTGCCACAGAATGCTGATGGGTTTATTAGGTGACATTTTCAGAATATCCTCCTGCGGGTGGTTATTATAGAATTTGCGCATTTTTGCAAAATCCCTGTGAGCTCCGATTATTGCGGATGCATTTTTGAAATCAAGTGCGAGCAAAAATCTCAACCAGGCGACTGTATCAAGCAAACGACGCACAAAGAGCCTTGAACGGCGCACACTGTCCGGCGAATTTTTATGAAGCATCAGCAGATTATTTCGGAAATTAAGATAGGTTTTCTTTGGATTTTCCGCCGGCAGACTTCCACCACCGAGGTGATATACCTGCGACTGAGGCACTACCGCTATATCATATCCGAGCAATTTGATGCGCCAGCAGAGATCGATTTCCTCCATGTGGGCAAAAAACTCTTTGTCGAGTCCTCCAGCCCTTTTGTATATTTCGGTACGAACCATCAGCGCAGCTCCACTTGCCCAAAATACATTTATCGGCGAGTCATACTGCCCAGCGTCACGCTCTACCGTGTCAAAGATTCGTCCACGACAATACGGATAGCCATGACGGTCAAGAAAACCGCCGCAAGCACCCGCATACTCAAATTTATCCGGATTATCCGCCGACAGAATTTTGGGTTGAGCCGCCCCGACCTCCGGATGCGCCTCCATGTAATCAAGCAGCGGAGTCACCCAATCATTTTTTACCTCAACATCAGAGTTGAGCAGCACGCAATACGGTGTATCGACAAGATTGATCGCTTTATTATATCCTTCGGCAAATCCATAATTTTTTTCAAACGCAATAATGCGTATCTGAGGATACTCCTTGTTTATATATGCTATCGAGCCATCCGCACTTCCATTATCGGCAACCACTAACTGTGCCGATTCCGGGAGAAATCTCACAACAGAAGGGAGAAATCTTTTCAGCAACTTCTCTCCATTCCAATTCAATATAATTACAGAAACCTTAGTATTCATGATATTATCTTTCCTTCAACTTCCTCATCTGAATAATCACCGATGCGAACATTCACTATAGTATTTGCCAAAGTGGAATCAGCAGATAATTTCACTTTAAGGTAATTATCAGTAAAACCCCACATGAAACCGTGCTTGCTCGAATGCTCCACAAGTACCTTACGAACAGTTCCATTATATTTTGATGCAAATTCAGCGAGTTTCCGGTCGGAAACTTCAAGCATTTTTCTGACACGCTCATGCTTATCCTGCTGCGAAACGACATGAGGAATCTCAAGCGCGCGAGTGCCCGGACGCTCGGAGTACGGAAAAACATGAAGGCGAGTGATAGGGAGACTGCTGACAAAATCAAGAGAATTGATGAAACGCTCCTCGGTTTCGCCACGGGCGCCGACAATTAAATCCACGCCTATAAAAGCATCCGGCAACACTTCCTTTATTTTCTCAATACGATGACGGAAAAGCGCGGTATCATAATGGCGACGCATGAGTTTGAGCACCTCATCATCACCACATTGGAGAGGGATATGAAAATGGGGCATAAACGCGCGTGATGAAGCTACCCATTCTATAATTTCATCCGTAAGCAGATTCGGCTCTATCGAGGATATACGGTAACGGTCAATCCCCTCCACTTTATCAAGTTCTTTTATAAGATCAAAAAAACTCTCGTCGGAACCCTTGCCGAAATCACCGATATTAACACCTGTAATCACAATTTCCTTAGCGCCTGCATCGGCTGCCTCTTTTGCTTTTTCAACCACACTCATTACAGAACCGGAACGGCTTCTGCCACGAGCCATCGGTATTGTGCAATATGAACAGAAATAATCGCAACCGTCCTGCACTTTCAGAAACCAACGGGTCCGGTCACCACGTGAACATGAGGGGTTAAACTCACGAATATCTTTGGCGGGAGTCAGCATCATCATACGGGCGCGCTCATTCAGCCACTGCTCAACATAACCGGCAAGTTTGAGCTTACGATCAATTCCCGCAACAATCTCTACCCCGGGAAGCGCAGCAACCTCATCCGGCTTCAGCTGGGCATAACAACCCGTAACCACAATTGCGGCATCTTTCCATTTACGCGAAAAAGCCCGTATTGTCTGACGGCACTTCTTGTCTGCAAGCTCGGTGACAGAACAGGTATTGACAATCACAATATCCGGAACTTCACCTGACTTCACACGACCTATCCCCTTCTCCTCAAGCATGGACGCAATGGTTGAGGTTTCAGCAAAATTCAACTTACAGCCGAATGTATGATAAAAAGCCTTCAAAGGCTCGGGATTGCAATAGTTATTATGCATAATGAGTGCAAATTTAATTAAAAATCCGCACTCATTAATATTATTCTTTGACAGAGGTTATTTCAGCAACGAATTGAGATATGCGCTGTCCGGTTTTGACTGAACGACATCATAACCTTTTTCACGAGCCTCTTTAATTCCATCATTCATTTGCTGAAGATTCTCTTTGAGAGCAGCAAACACAGTTTCGGAAACATTGATCGATGCACCATCGGGTATATCACAAACAAGATTACCATCCACTTCTTTTACATTTTTGTAAAAACGATATACTGCAGCTTTGGCTTTCGCCATATCGGTCTCACTAATGGTGGAACGAGAATCCGGGGTTGAGATTGCTTCAATATCTACATCTATAAATGAATCGCTCAATGCATATTGCCGCACCAACTCTGCCGAGGCATTCACAACTGAAATTTCTTCAATCTCCGGCGTCGGGACATCGACTTTATTTGTACAACCGACAATGAACAAAGAAGTAATTAACAAAAACGATTTAACTTTCATAATTCTACCTCAAATTAAATTAATAACATATTGAACATATCATAATGTAACCATATAGAAAACTTACCACATATTTGGCAATTGGTAAAGTTAGGTTTAAATGATGGGTAACAAGAATTATCGTTCTTTTATTCATTAATGGCCCTGAAATGCATTCATTAATCAAGTAATTTGCTGTATTCGTATC
>CAMWYV010000056.1 GCA_947178565.1 uncultured Porphyromonadaceae bacterium
AACTCCTATTTATATATGGACTTGGAGAGGGGGACGAACCGCGAATTTAAGTTAGGCACCGTATCAGCGGCGGTGGCTGAGAGTGGTGAGCCTAAATATAACAAGGCGTTTCAGGCTTTTCTTGACAAGAATCCGCTTTATCCCGCTCCTGATGTTCAGATTGTCGAAGCGGTGAGAGCGGTGAGGCGTGTGATCAAAGAGGTGCCTTTCCTGTTGGATTTGCGCAGTAATATGTTCATGCTCGCCCTGATGATAAAGATTTATAGTTTCATAGAGGAATATCGAGTGGAAAACAACGCACTTCTTCTATCTGACACCAATAGCCTTCTTCGCACGATTATCGGTGAGGATGACACTCCCTTTATCTATGAGCGTCTCGGTGTTATTCTCAATCACTATCTTATCGATGAGTTTCAGGACACATCCACAATTCAGTGGGAATGTCTGCGTCCTCTTGTTGCTAATGGGGTAGGCAACGGAGATGACTCTCTTATTATCGGAGATGAAAAGCAGTGTATATATCGTTTCAGAAACTCCGATCCATCACTGCTCGGGTCAAAAGTAGCCGTGCAGATTCCTGATAATGAGGTTGTGGGTTCTGATCCGGAAAAGAATACCAACTATCGCAGCAGCAAAGATATAGTGGGGTTTAACAACGCCCTTTTTGATACTATAGCGCGTCAGAATGATTTCGGTGAGATATATGCCAATGTTCATCAGAGCATCGCCCCTATGCATGCTTCTCATAAGGGATATGTTAAAATTGCGCCGTTGGAAGTCTCCGGCACAGAAGAATATTTTGACACAATGTTGCCGAAACTGGCGGAGGATATTCAGCGTCAGTTAAAAAGCAATTATCGTCCGAATGATATAGCGGTGCTTGTTAGGAAGAAAGATGACGGGCATAAGGTGATTTCTTATCTGATTTCACATCAGACTGAGTTTGATCACAAGTTCAATATCATTTCCGATGACCTGATGCCGGTTTCCGATTCTCCCGCTGTGAGGCTGATAATCAGTACCCTTAGAAGTCTCGCATATCCGTTTGAAGAACCTACAGATGCAAAATATAAGACAAGGAAGGAAACGAAAGCGTTGATTTCGCGTTTCGAGATTGCGCTACATAGCGGATACGATTCTTCGGAGGCTTTAAGAAAGGCGCTTGCTGGAGAGGATACCGGTCTCTCGACACTTACCGGCACCACCATTGTGGATATTGTGGAAGATATTATCGCAACGCTGCCGGATGAACTTGTGCAGACACAGAATCCTTATATCTGTGCATTTCATGACCTTATATCCGATTATATAGTATTTGGGCTTAATGACTTGCAGAGTTTCCTCAAGTGGTGGGATGAAACCGGTAGGCGTAAAATTATTTCTGCACCGGAAGATCCCAATGCTATCCGCGTTATGACAATTCATAAATCCAAAGGATTGCAGTTTAAATGCGTGCATCTTCCGGCTTGCACCTGGGATATACTCGCGTTCAAATCTCACCGGTGGTTTGACGCAGCCCCGCTTAAAAGTCTGCCGATAGGGTGCGAGCTACCTGATATAGTGCCGATGAAGCCGAAACCGTATATGCCGGATACTCCTCTTGCTTCTGAGTATGAAGCGGTATGCAAAGAACTGATTCTCGACGAGCTTAATGTGCTGTATGTGGCGTTTACGCGTGCGGAAGATGAACTGTGTGTACACTACTATATCAACGGAAGGCACACTCTTCCTGTTGCTACTCTCATAGATAACGCAATGAGTTCCGGGTTTCCGGAGAAACTGAATGACAACGGAGAATATATTTTCGGTGAGCCTACAGAGTATAAATCCCGGGAAATGGAATCTGAAGAAAGTGTGGATTCGGAATTTATGCCTCATTACCATACTGTTACGGTGCCTGAGGATATGGAGTTGTGGAAGATAGATACTACTCCGGGAGAATTGTGATTCCGGTTCGGGAAAGGGCATGAAAAAAGGGTAAGCTACCTACATCGCACCGCTACAACCCGGTACCGCTGCTTCGATCAAGACCTGACGGAGTTCCCGGGGAGCTGGTCGTGGAGGACTTACCCGACTGCAAAGGTAGCAATTATTTTGATTTAAATCAAAAATACTCTCGCACTTTGTTGCTAAATTTGCAAAAACTCTTAGATAATCATATAATGAAAAAAATTATTTTGTCCGCGGCAATCATGATCACCTCAATGGTGACTTTTGCTGCATCTACCTTAAATCCCAAGCCTTTTGTTGTGCCTGAGCTCCGTGAATGGGTAGGCGCAAAAGGTAAGTTTATCCCCGGTGACTCGCCGGTAATCACAGTGGCAACCGAGAATCTCAAGGAAATTGCTGAGTCTTATGCCGATGATTATCTGACTATGTTCGGGGTACGCCCGGCTGTGTCGGTTGGCAAGCCGGCTAAAGGTGCAATTCATTTTACTCTCAAAAAAGATAATAAACTTGGAGCTGAGGGGTACAGAATTGATGTTACAGATAGAGTGGTAGTGTCAGCAGTTGAAAAAGTAGGTGCGTTCTGGGCTACAAAAACCCTTCTGCAGATTGCAGAGCAGAGCGGTGACCACTCGATTCCATGCGGCAAGATTACAGACTTTCCCGACTATGGTGTGCGTGGGCTCTCTATGGATGTAGGTAGAAAGTTTTTCCCCCTCTCCTATCTGCAGGACCTTGTGAAAGTCCTTTCATATTATAAGATGAATTCTCTCCGCATCCATCTAAATGATAATGGATTCCCGTATTATTTCGGTAATGACTGGGATAAGACATATTCAGCATTCCGCCTTGAGAGCGATACCTATCCCGGACTCACTGCGCGCGATGGCTATTATACTAAAGATGAGTTCCGTGAGTTCCAGGTTTCTTCGGCTAAGGATTTTGTGGATATTGTTCCCGAAATTGACGTTCCCGCTCACGCTCTTGCTTTCAGTAAATATAACAAAGCGCTTGGTAGTAAGGAGTTCGGAATGGATCACCTCAACCTTTTCAGCGAGGAGCTGATGCCGTTTCTTGACAATCTCTTCGCAGAATATCTCGGCGGAGAAAATCCGGTTTTTGTAAACGAATACGTGCATATCGGTACTGATGAATTCGGAAAAGACTACAAAGGGTTTGAAAACAAAAAGGAAACCACTGAGAAATTCCGCTCATTTATGGATCATTACATCCGCCTTGTTGAAGGCTATGGTAAAAAGCCCTGGGTATGGGGTTCACTTTCCACTGCTCCTGGAGAAACACCTATTAAAACAGAAGGTGTGATGCTCGATGCCTGGTACAACGGCTACGCCGATCCCAAGGAGATGGTGAAGCTCGGATTCAAACTCAACAGCATTCCAGACGGAATGGTATATATTGTCCCGAACGCCGGATATTACCACGACTACCTTAACACCAAATGGCTCTATGAAAATTGGACTCCCGCAAGAGTGGGCAATGTGCAGTTTGACGAAAAAGACCCCGCTCTCGTTGGGGGATACTTCGCGGTGTGGAACGACCATGTTGGCAACGGCATTTCAGTTCAGGACGTTCATCACCGCATTATGGATGCTATCGCTACCATGTCTGTGAAATTATGGGATGGTGTGAATGTGACAATACCCTACGATGAATTCTATGCTGCTTCCAAAATCCTTTCTGAAGCCCCCGGTATAAACCGTCTCGGGAAAGTTGGCGAGCCAAACACCCTCGTGTTTGAGGCTGAAAAACTTCAACCCGGGGCCAAAAATCCTGTTCGTGAGCTCGGCTTCGGATATACTGTTGAATTTGACCTGGCTGCAACACCTGAGGAGAAAGGCACAGTGCTGCTATCCTCACCGGAAACCACTTTCTACTTGAGTGATCCATTTAAGGGACTCTTCGGATTTGCCCGCGACGGATATTTGAACACCTTCAACTTCCGTCCCTATCCCGGTGAAAAAGCGCATATCAAGATTACCGGTGACAATAAAGGTACCACCCTCTGGGTGAACGGCAAGAAATATGAGAGCCTTGACAAGGTGACTCAGTGGCACAACGATGGTAAGAACAAGATGTACTACCTGAGCACAATGATGTTCCCGCTTGAAAAAGCTGGCAACTTCAAGAGCAAAGTCACAAATTTAAAGGCATATAACTATATCACCGATTAAAGTGAAATCAACTCAATAAAAAATGCAGGGATTGCCCTGCATTTTTTTATTTTCAGAATTTACAGCAATTCTATTCCTGCCGCCTTGCACTCTTCTATCTGCTCGGGAGGCCAGATGCTTGCCTGCACCTCTCCGATGTGGGCTTTCTGGAGCAGATACATACACAGACGGCTCTGACCGATACCTCCTCCGATTGAGTAGGGGAGTTCACCTGCAAGGAGCGCTTTGTGAAAAGATAGATTCTGGCGATCGGTGCATCCTCGTAGTTCAAGCTGTTTTTTCAACGATTCGGGGCTTACTCTTATGCCCATTGAAGAAAGCTCGAAACTGCGGTCAAGAATATGGTCATACACCACGATGTCACCGTTGAGTCCCTGGTAACCGTCGGAGTTGACGGTAATCCAGTCGTCATAGTCCGGTGCTCTGCCATCGTGCGGCTCACCGTTGCAAAGCGGTGCACCGATGCCTATAATAAAAATGGCGCCGTGCTCACGTGCGGCAGCGCTTTCACGCTCTGTCGCGGTCATGCCGGGATATTTCTTCAGTAATTCTTCCGCATGAATAAAGGTTATTTCTTCCGGAAGACGGGGAGTGATATGCGGAAAATGGTGATATACGGTTTGCTCTGTTTCACGGATTGCGTTATAAATTTTGCGCACGGTCTCCTTGAGGTAGTCGAGATTGCGGTCACTCTCGTTGATTGTGCGTTCCCAATCCCATTGGTCAACGTATAGGGAATGGAGATTGTCAAGGTCTTCATCAGCTCTGATCGCGTTCATGTCGGTATAGAGTCCGAACCCCGGAGCAATACCATAGGCTCCGAGTTTCACGCGTTTCCATTTGGCAAGTGAATGCACCACTTCAGCGCTCCGGTCGTCCAACGCCTTCACCGGAAACTTTACCGCACGCTCAACTCCATTGAGGTCGTCATTCAGTCCGGTGCCGCTCATCACAAACAGCGGGGCTGTGACACGGCGCAGGTTTAGAGCTTCTGAAAGGCGCTTCTGAAACTCATCTTTAATCATCTTGATTGCCACCTCGGTGGTTTCGGGTAATAACTTGCGTTTGTATCGTTTTGGTATAATCAGAGCCATATTTATTAATTAAGTAGGTTGTATGGTGCGAATTTATATCATTTTGCCAATATGGAGTAATTATTTGAGCAAAATGTTTCGAAGTAGATGACATTTGCTGTCAAAACTTGCCTGTATCGATAGGTTTTGGTACATTTGTGTTATATTCAACTTATCTATGAAGTTTTTTAGGAAATAAATGTCGGAAGAGTATATGACGTGTCAGGAAAAGTATGACCTTAATCGGTTTGTTGAGGCGCAGGAAGGAATTTATCCTATTGCGTTGAAAGAATTGCAGGAGGGATGTAAGCTCTCTCATTGGATGTGGTATATATTTCCGCAAATCAAATATTTAGGGTATTCGTATAATGCGAAATTTTATGGTATCTCAGGAATAGATGAGGCAGGGGCTTATCTTGACCATCCGATATTGGGACCGCGGCTAAGGGAAGTGTCCGAGACAATTCTTGCCCTTCCAGACAATGATGCGGTAAGGATATTCGGAGACATAGATGCGATGAAACTCCGCTCCTCAATGACACTTTTTGATTATGTTTCTCCAGATGATGTATTTTCCCGCGTCCTTGACAAATATTTCGATGGTAAGCGAGATAGCCGCACAGTCAGGATATTTGAGTGAATATCCAACATCAGTATTTAGGAAAAAATAAGTGATGAGATGTGCATAGTTGGTGGTTTTGGAGGAATGGGTTAACTTTGTGGCATGAATTCCAGGTTAAATAGCATTTTGAGGTGGAGCAGACGCTATATCCACATCAGCTTTCTGCTGACGGTGGGTGTGCTTGCCTACGTTATGCTGTTCAGCGATAATTCGGTGATAGAAAACTACAAGTATCAGATGGAGATTGACAAGCTGCGCACCGAAATAAAGGAGTGTACCGACTCGATTTTATATTATGAGAATCTGAACCGCCGTCTGCGCACCGATCCCGCCACAATGGAGCGCATAGTGCGCGAGCAATACCATATGCAGCGCACGAATGAAGATATTTATATTGTAGATTGAAATGAGCAAGATAGAAAATACAGCCGTTCAACGCCCATGGGCTAAATGGGTGGCGATAACCGGATTACTCCTTGTAGTGGTTGCAGCAGCGTTGCCGCTTACAGGCAACCGTGGTGATCTTTTCCGCTATATATACAGCGCCGGGGCTCTCCTTGCATTCGTGGGACGTCTTTTCAATCCGTGTCCGAGCAGCTCTCTGCGTGTTCGCCGTCTCTATCGGCTTGAAGTGTGGGCGGGAGTGGTGTTTTGCGTTGGTGCATTCTTTTTGTTTTATCCTTCTGCGGGAGCAACCGACTGGATGGCTTTTACACTTGCGGGTGGTATAATCGAGGCATACGCATCGATTATGATACCCCGGGTTCAGGAGCGTGAGGCTAAAAAATAATGTTATTTAAGGGTGTTATTCTCTACAATTTCATAATTTTGCTGCGAAATGGCACTCTATCTGACTATTGACCAAGGAAACACCGCGGCAAAACTTGCCGTTTGGAGAGACTCGGAGTTGCTTGACCTGCTGATTGAGCCGATGCTCACCCCGGTGGTTGTCGAGCGGTTCGTTTTACCTTTCGGTCGCATGAAAGCGGCAATTTATTGCTCAGTTGCAAGCGAGGGTGACAATATAGTCGAGGGAATCAGTCACCTTGCCGATAAGGTGATGAGGCTTACAAACCGCACTCCTCTTCCTATCTCAATAGACTATAAGAGTCCTGACACACTCGGCACTGATCGCATCGCTTCTGCAGTCGGCGCATGCACAAGCTATCCCGGTGAAAAGATGCTTGTGGTGGATGCCGGCACGGCGGTAACCTATGATGTGGTGTCGGCAGACGGTCACTTTCTTGGCGGAAACATCGCCCCGGGAATGCGTATGCGCCTTGAGGCGCTTCATCGCTTCACCCGGAGACTCCCCGAAGTGGAGGTGCCCCGTGAGTTGAAATATGACA
>CAMWYV010000057.1 GCA_947178565.1 uncultured Porphyromonadaceae bacterium
CTCGAGACCCGTCCCCTGAGCTCCACCATGAGATGGAGACGCGTTGAAATCCTTGAAACAGTAAAATAATTATGATCCCGACACAAACAAGACTTAAAGCGGCTGACAACAGCGGCGCAAAAGAAGCCCTCTGCATTCACGTTCTCGGAGGTACCGGAAGACGTTATGCTACTGTTGGCGACATCATCGTCGTATCAGTGAAAAGCGTCATCCCTTCATCAGACGTGAAAAAAGGCACCGTATCTAAAGCTGTCGTTGTCCGCACCAAAAAAGAAATCCGCCGTCCTGACGGAAGCTACATCCGTTTTGATGACAACGCATGTGTGCTCCTCAACAATGCCGGCGAACTTCGCGGAACACGTATCTTCGGTCCCGTAGCAAGAGAACTTCGTGCAACTAACATGAAGATTGTTTCACTCGCTCCAGAGGTGCTTTAACTCAAATAATAACACTACTAACAATGAGTAAGATACACATCAGAAAAGGCGACACAGTTTACGTCCTCGCCGGAGAATCACGAGGCAAGACAGGCCGAGTGCTCAAGGTTGACTCTGCCAAGCAGAGAGCTATTGTTGAGGGTGTCAACATCGTCACTAAAGCTTGTAAGCCCAGCGCAAAGCATCCCCAGGGTGGACTTGTGAAGATGGAAGCACCCATCCACATTTCTAACCTTAGCCTTATCGATCCCAAGAGCGGAAAGCCCACACGCATTTTCTGCCGTAAGAACGATGAAGGCAAAAAAATCCGTTACGCTAAAAAATCAGGAGAGGAGATTAAATAATGAGCACCACACTACAGAAAGAATATAAGGAGCGGATTGTTCCCGCACTCGAGAAAGAGTTTAACTACTCTACAGTCATGCAGGTGCCCCGCCTCAAGAAAATCGTGATCAATCAGGGTCTCGGAGAAGCTACCCAGGACAAGAAGATTATTGAGACCGCAATTCGCGAACTCACCGATATCACAGGTCAGAAAGCGGTTGCCACCCTTTCAAAGAAGGATATCTCAAACTTCAAGCTTCGTAAAAAAATGCCCGTAGGCGTTATGGTAACCCTCCGTCGCGACAAAATGTACGAATTCCTTGAAAGACTTATCAGAGTAGCTCTCCCCCGTATCCGTGACTTCAAAGGTATCGAAGGTAAACTTGACGGAAGAGGTAATTACACTCTCGGTATCACCGAGCAGATTATTTTCCCCGAAATCAACATTGACAACATTAGCAAACTTCTGGGTATGAATATTACATTCGTTACCAGCGCTAATACCGATGAAGAAGGATATGCACTCCTCAAAGAATTCGGACTTCCCTTCAAAAACGCTAAAAAATAAGCAAAACCGATAAACAATAACATGGCAAAAGAATCAATGAAGGCCCGTGAGGTCAAGAGAGCTAAGCTTGTTGAAAAATACGCCGCTAAGAAAGCTGCCCTCAAAGAAGCAGGTGATTTCGAAGCACTTCAGCTCCTTCCCAAAAACGCCTCAAGAGTGCGCCTGCACAACCGCTGTCAGATTACCGGTCGTCCCAAAGGCTATATGCGCCAGTTCGGACTCTCCAGAATCCAGTTCCGCGAAATGGCATCTGCCGGTCTTATCCCCGGAGTGAAGAAAGCAAGCTGGTAATAGTAATCCGACAAGCCAAATAAAAACAGTATTAAATATTGTTCGGCATAGTACGAATCAATTTAAACAAACAATAAAATGACAGATCCTATAGCAGATTATCTCACAAGATTGAGGAACGCTATCAAGGCTAACCACCGCGTAGTGGAAATCCCCGCCTCAAACTTGAAAAAAGAAATCACTAAGATTCTTTTTGAACAAGGATATATCCTTAACTATAAATTTATCGAGGGAGAAAATCCCGCCGGCATCATAAAGATAGCCCTCAAATATGACCCCGTTGATAAAGTCAATGCGATCAAAGCGCTCAAGAGAGTGTCTCGTCCCGGTCTCCGTCAGTACACAGGCTATAAAGAAATGCCACGCGTACTCAACGGTCTTGGCATCGCAATCCTCTCAACCTCACAGGGTGTCATGACAAACAAAAAGGCAAAAGACCTCCATATCGGAGGCGAAGTGCTCTGTTACGTTTACTAATAAAACAGGAGGAAATATGTCTAGAATAGGAAAAGCTCCCATAGCAATCCCCGCAGGAGTCACAGTGACTGTCAGCGGCGACACAGTGACCGTTAAAGGTCCCAAGGGCACACTTACACAGAAAGTAAACCCTGACCTCCATATAGCAGTTGAGGATGGACATGTGACCGTTACACGTCCTTCTGACGACCGCGAGCACAGAGCACAGCACGGTCTCTACCGAGCACTCATCCACAATATGGTTGTCGGAGTATCAACCGGCTACCGCAAGGAAATGGAACTCGTAGGCGTTGGTTACCGAGCAGCAGCTACCGGACAGGTTCTCGAGCTATCACTCGGTTACTCACACGCAATATATATCAAACTCCCCCCGGAGATCAAAGTCGAAGCAAAGAGCGAAAGAAACAAAAATCCGCTCATTATCCTCGAGAGCGACGACAAACAGCTCCTCGGTCAAGTCTGCGCTAAAATCCGCTCACTCCGTAAGCCCGAGCCTTACAAGGGTAAAGGTATCAAGTTTGTTGGCGAAGTTATACGCCGCAAGTCAGGTAAGTCAGCAAGCGCTAAATAAACCATAAACGACGCAACAAAATGATCTCTAAAATACAAAGAAGAAACAAAATCAAAGCTCGCATCCGCGGCAAGATTTCAGGAACAGCACAGCGCCCCAGAATGAGCGTGTTCCGTAGCAACAAACAGATATATGTCCAGCTAATCGATGACCTCGCTGGCAACACTCTCGTGTCAACCTCATCTAAGGGCATCGAAGAAGGCACAAAATGCGAAATCGCAGCCAAGGTTGGCGAAGACATCGCAAAGAAAGCCCTCGCAGCCGGAATCACAGAAGTTGTCTTCGACCGTAACGGCTATCTTTTCCACGGAAGAGTTAAATCACTCGCTGACGCAGCACGCAACGGCGGTCTCAAATTCTAAAAGTCATGGCAAAAAGAAATAATAAAGTTAAGACAACATCAGATCTTGAACTCAAGGATCGTCTGGTTGCTATCAACCGTGTTACCAAGGTGACAAAGGGCGGACGCACATTCACTTTCGCAGCTATCGTGGTAGTAGGTAACGAAGACGGAGTTGTTGGATGCGGACTCGGAAAAGCCAACGAAGTTACTGCTGCTATCGCCAAAGGCGTAGAAGCCGCTAAGAAAAACCTTATCAAGGTTCCCATTCACAAAGGCACTATTCCTCACGAACAGGCAGCTAAATTCGGAGGCTCAAGAATCATCCTCAAACCTGCCTCTCACGGTACCGGTGTGAAAGCCGGTGGTGCTATGCGTGCAGTGCTTGAAAGCGTGGGTATCACCGATGTGCTTGCTAAATCAAAAGGCTCGTCAAACCCCCACAACCTCGTTAAAGCTACTATCGCAGCACTTGACGAAATGCGTTCACCCGCTATCGTGGCACAGAACCGCGGTATTTCTGTTGACAAAGTCTTTAACGGATAAAAACCACTACAATGGCACAGATTAAAATAAAACAGATAAAAAGCCGTATCAATGCACCGGCTGTGCAGAAACGCACCCTCGATGCACTCGGTCTCAGAAAAATGAATCACACTGTGGTTAAAGAGAATACACCCTCTGTGATGGGAATGGTAAACAAAGTCCGTCACCTGGTAGAAGTGACCAACGCATAAAATAAACACTACAAATTATGGAACTAAGTAATCTTCGTCCCGCAGTTGGATCTGTAACCCGTAAAACCCGTATCGGACGCGGTCCCGGCTCAGGTAAGGGCGGCACTTCTACTCGCGGTCACAAAGGAGCTAAATCTCGTTCAGGTTATAGCCGCAAGATTGGTTTTGAAGGTGGTCAGATGCCTCTTCAGCGCCGTCTCCCCAAATTTGGATTTAAGAATATCAACAGAGTAGAATACAAAGCTGTCAACCTCAGCGATCTCGAGGCACTTGCGACTGCGAAGAATCTTGACAAAGTAACAATTGAAGATCTTCGCAATGCAGGCGTAGCACGCAAGAATCAACTTGTTAAGATTCTTGCAAACGGAGCACTCACTCGTGCGATAGCAGTTGAAGCCAATGCATTCTCTCAGGCTGCTGAAAAGGCTATTGTTGATGCTGGTGGCTCAATCTCAAAAATCTGATTGTAATGAGATTTGTAGATACACTCAAAAATATTTGGACAATCGAAGAATTGCGCAAGCGCATACTTGTTACACTCTTGCTGGTACTTGTGTACCGGCTCGGGTGTTACGTTGTGCTTCCCGGAATCAGCCCCGCAGATCTTGATGCACTGTCTAAGTTCACAAACAAAAGTGGACTTATGCAGCTCCTTGATATGTTCTCCGGAGGTGCGTTCTCTCAGGCATCTATCTTCGCACTCGGTATCATGCCATATATCACAGCTTCGATTGTGATACAGCTCCTTGGTATGGTGCTACCGTCCTTCCAGAAAATGCAGAGAGAAGGAGAAAGCGGAAGACAGAAACTTAACCAGTACACCCGCTATCTCACTGTTCTTATCCTCATTCTTCAGGGTCCCGCTTATCTGATGAACATCAAGTATCAGGTAGCAGCTGCCGGTGGTTCATCTGCTGGTATGGGAGTTTGGACTATCATTTATCTTACCGTGATTCTGGCAGCCGGTTCAATGTTTATCATGTGGCTTGGTGAAAGAATTACCGACAGAGGTATAGGTAATGGTATTTCATTTATTATCCTGGTGGGTATTATCGCCCGTCTCCCGGAAGCGCTCATCTATGAATTCATCAGCCGACTCCCTGGAGCCAACTATTCACAGGGTGGTCTGATTATGTTTGTGGTTGAGATAATTCTTCTCTTCGCTGTTACTGTTGGAGCGGTGCTCCTTGTGCAGGGCACACGCAAGGTTCCCGTGCAGTACGCTAAGCGTATTGTCGGAAACCGGCAGTATGGTGGCGCTCGTCAGTACATTCCACTAAAAGTAAATGCGGCAGGCGTGATGCCGATCATCTTTGCTCAGGCAATCATGTTCATTCCTATCACCCTCGCCGGATTCGGTTCACGTGAGGGAAATGGAGGATTTTTTGCTGCATTCTCAGATATCAACGGATTCTGGTACAATCTTGTGTACTTCCTGATGATAGTAGCGTTCACATACTTCTACACTGCCATAACAGTGCGTCCCACTCAGATGGCTGAAGATATGAAACGCAACAATGGCTTTATTCCTGGAGTAAAGCCCGGTAAGAAAACCGCAGAATATCTTGACTCAATTATGTCAAGAATCACACTTCCCGGATCTATCTTTCTCGGAATCGTGGCTATTCTTCCCGCATTTGCTAGATTCTTCGGCATCAGCCAGAACTTCTCACAGTTCTTCGGAGGTACATCACTCCTTATTCTTGTTGGTGTTGTGCTTGACACGCTCCAGCAGATTGAAAGCCACCTCATGATGCACCACTATGATGGTCTCATGAAAGAAGGTAAAATCAAAGGACGTACCACCGGCAGCGCATATTGAATATAACATCTAAGTTTGCAGAATCCTGAGATGATATATATCAAGACACCCACAGAAATCGAAGCGATGCAGCCACCATGCACTCTCGCTAGCCAGACACTCGGCGAGCTTGCGAAGTGGATTCAGCCAGGAGTGACCACAAACAGGCTTGAAACCATCGCCAGAGAATTTATACGCGACAACGGAGGGACACCTGCATGCCTCGGATATGCAGGATTCCCCGCTGCCGTTTGTTGGGAAGTCAATGAAACAGTCGTCCACGGATTTCCTTACAACTATGCCCTTCGCGATGGTGATATTCTCGGCACTGATATAGTTGTTGAAATTGACGGATTCAATGGAGATATGTGCTATACATTTCCAGTAGGAGAAATATCACCGGAAGTCAAAAACCTCTGTGTCACTACAAAAGAATCATTATATAAAGGTATTGATACAGCGAAAGAAGGAAATAGGGTAGGAGATATCTCAAATACAATCCAGACATACTGCGAATCCAAGGGGTACGCAGTTGTCAGAGAAATGTGCGGACACGGAATCGGTCGCAAAATGCATGAAGACCCCGAAGTGCCAAATTTCGGGAAAAAATCCACCGGGCCCATGCTCCGGAATGGAATGTGCATTGCTATCGAACCGATGATTAACCTTGGCACACGGCATGTGATCATAGAAAAAGACGGATGGACTTGTCGCACACGTGACCGTAAACCCTCCGCGCACTACGAGCATACGATCGCTATCCAGGGTAATACCCCCCGTATCCTTACTACATATTCCTATATAGAGGAAGTACTGCAACAAAGATTTATTTAACAGTAAAAGCAAAGAATGGCAAAACAGGCTGCAATAGAGCAAGATGGAGTTATTGTAGAAGCGCTCTCCAACGCAATGTTTCGCGTTGAGCTTGAAAACGGTCACGAAATCACCGCTCATATCTCAGGCAAAATGAGAATGCACTATATCAAAATCCTTCCTGGAGACAAAGTAAGAGTGGAAATGTCACCTTATGACCTCTCAAAAGGGAGAATCGCATTCAGATACAAATAAACAAAAAACGAAATAAAGAGATGAAAGTAAGAGCTTCAGTTAAAAAGCGCACCCCGGACAGCAAAATCGTCCGCCGCAAAGGACGTTTGTACGTAATTAATAAGAAAAATCCCAAGTACAAGCAGCGTCAAGGATAAAATTACTAATTTTGCAAAAAAAAAATAAAGTCAATATATGGCAGTACGTATCGTGGGAGTGGATCTCCCCCAGAACAAGAGAGGTGAAATCGCCTTGACATACATCTTCGGTATCGGCCGAAGCGCCGCAAAATCAATTCTTGAAAAAGCCGGCGTAGACAAAGACATTAAAGTGCAAGACTGGACAGACGACCAGGCAGCAAAAGTGCGCGAAGTTATCGGCGCAGAGCACAAGGTGGAAGGTGATCTCCGCAGCGAGATTCAGCTCAACATCAAGCTTCTCATGGATATCGGTTGCTATCGTGGAATCCGTCACCGTAACGGTCTTCCTGTGCGTGGACAGAGCACTAAAA
>CAMWYV010000058.1 GCA_947178565.1 uncultured Porphyromonadaceae bacterium
CATTGATATCGACCGTTCAACAATCGCCAAAAACGTTTCACGCCTTCATGACAGCCACATCGGTCAGCTCGTTATCATGAACTATGTAAAGCTTATTGAGATTGGTGATGAAAACAGAAGGGAATTCCTCCTCGTACCCGACTACGGCAATGCTGTTGAGGACGCCATGCTTGTCAATGACTCTGCACTTGAGTTTAATATGCCGGAGGATGTGGACGTTGAAAACAACTACTTCAATGTGTTCGGATTCATTATGGTTGACCAGGAGGCTGAGCTCGAATTCTGGCCGCTTGAGATCAGCACGATCGGTATTTCTGCCGCACCCACAATCGAATGTGATGAAAATGCGGCTGTGGAAGAGGATGGCTACAACAACTATACGGTTGACTTCTATCCTTCTACTCTTGTCACACTCAGATACACCGGTATGAACGCCGCCAACGCTTCGATCAAATATATATTCACACCTGAAGGTGAGGGCGTGGACGAGAATGCCACTTGGAACATCTACGGGCAGCCGTTCACCGTCACTTCCGACGGATACCTCCATGTAGTTGCCGTGGTGGACGGCATGGAAGAGAGTAGTCACACACATGTCACTTTCAGGAGAAGCCCCCAGAGCTGCGATGTGGACTTCCTGGTGGTGCCCTTTGGCAATCAGTCAAAAATCACGCTCCTGCCGGTTCAGGATATCGAGGAAGATTCTTACAAAATACTCTACTCCACCGACGGCACTGAACCCGCTACCGAATACACCGAGCCTATCGTTATAGACAAGACGACGACATTCATTGCCAGACTCTATGAAGAGGGCAAGGCTCCCGGAAACGCATGCCGAGGCATGTTCAACGCCGGCGACGGAAACTCTGCAAGCTCACAGGTTACCTTCTCCATCGTCAAGGATAGTGACGGAAATCCGCTTGTACAGCTTTCACCGCGAGAATCGCTTGAAGAGGGCACATATTCCATATACTACACAACCTCGATCAATGAAATTCCAACTGTCAGCACAGATATGCTATACACCAAGCCATTCCCGGTACCTGAATCAAGAGTGGTGCTCGCTATTCTTACTATCAACCGGAAGATTGACGGAGGAGTGACTACACTCAATGTATGGGATACCACCGCAATCAACGCTATCGGATCCGACAACTCTGAAGTGAGAGTGGAAAACGGTTGCATCATCGCGCCTGAGGGCTCACAGATATTCACGACCGCCGGAGTGAGGGTAAGCCCCGCCAATCTCCGCAATGGAATTTACATCGTGCGTGTTCCCGGCGGAAAGACCGTGAAAGTTGCCGTGAAATAACTAACAACACACAGGCTTATATAAAACACCTGAAAGGAGGAGCTCAAGCATCGCTTGGGCTCCTCCTCTCACGTTTCAACTATTTATTTATGAGAGCTCTAAATTTCGGTATCACTACCAGAAGATAGAGACGAGGGATGTTGAAATAAAAAACTGCTTCTTACTACTTATTTTTACTTTTCAACTTACTTACGCTATTATAACAACCACAGCGCGGATATT
Organism: uncultured Porphyromonadaceae bacterium; assembly: GCA_947178565.1. Classification (GTDB taxonomy): domain Bacteria; phylum Bacteroidota; class Bacteroidia; order Bacteroidales; family Muribaculaceae; genus Paramuribaculum. The sequence continues at coordinate 1,535 of CAMWYV010000058.1, forward strand.
CCCTCGGCAATCATACTAAAAGACTTTAAAAGATGTAAATACCCCTATGCCGGAACAGTCCTATAAGATTATACTTATAAGACTCAGAATATACAGCCCGGGGAGCTGTCACTCCTCGGCGTCGATGGGAAGAGGACGGCGGAATTCCTCCTTGAAAGAGATGAGGGTTTCGGTGCGCCCGGCGCCAACCGCCTGCAGCGGTCCCTGGATTATCTGGAGTAGATGATCATTGTTGCGCGCATACAATTTGATGAGCAGGTCATACTTACCGGTGGTCAGATGGCACTCCACCACTTCCGGTATTTTGCACAGCGCTGCTACAACAGAGTCGAAATGTCCCGGCTCTTTGAGAAAAAAACCTATATACGCACATGTTTCATAGCCCGCCGATGCCGGATTCACAAGAGTTTCAAATCCCTGAATGATTCCGCTGCTAATCAGTTTCTGAATCCGCTGGTGAATCGCTGCGCCGCTCACACCGCACGCTCTTGCAATTTCGAGAAACGGAGTACGGGCATTGTCACTCAGCATATTTAGAATTTTCTTATCAAGGCTATCGAATTGACTACGTGACATAACACTATACTTTGTTGCAAAATTAATTATTTTCACTGAACATATTGAAATATGCAGACGTTTAGATTCTGTCAACTATTTATTTATTCCAGGAGATGAGACGATTTCTTACCGGAGCACTGATGCTCGCCGCATTGGCAGGCACCGCGACAGAAAAAGGCGACACCGTAACCGGCACGAGACCACAGGCTGTGGGTCTCGTGCTGAGTGGAGGTGGAGCCAAAGGCATAGCCCATATCGGCGTTATCAAGGCACTTGAAGAAAACAATATCCCTATCGACTATATCACAGGCACTTCTATGGGTGCTATCATCGGCGGACTGTATTCCTGCGGCTATACTCCAGACGAGATGCTTGAACTGATTAAGTCAAAAGGATTTGAATACTGGAGCAGCGGCAAGATTGACCCCTCGCTCACATATTATTATGCAACATCCGAGCGCACTCCCGCTCTCGTGCACTTCAATCTCGGCAGCAACGGCACCAAGAATTCGCCGGGACTTCTCCCCACAAGTCTAATCAACCCCCTGCCCATGAACTTCGCGTTTATGGAACTTTTCTCTGCATATACCGCCCAGTGCGGCGGCAATTTCAACAATCTCTTCGTGCCGCTCCGCACAGTCACCTCCAATGTATATGCAAAGCACAAGATTGTACTTAAATCCGGCTCGCTCGGCGATGCGGTAAGAGCATCCATGAGCTTTCCGCTCGTGTTCCGTCCCATAGAAATAGACAGCGTGTTGGTGTATGACGGAGGGATATATGACAACTACCCGTTCAACGTCATGCACACCGACTTCGCGCCGGACATCATGATCGGCTCAAACGTATCCGGACCTGACGCAAAACCCAAGGCAAACGACATCATGCAGCAGCTGGAGGACATGATCATACAGAACAACGACTACAATCTGCCGCCGGAATGGGGAGTGAGCCTCACGGTGCCGGTGAGAATGTTCGGACTTCTCGACTGGGACGAGGCTGACACCATCTGCGCTATCGGCTACAACACCGCCATGCAGATGATGGACTCTATCAAAACCCGCGTCACTGCCAGAATAGACCCGCAGATCAGAACTCTGCGCCGCGAAGTATTCAAATCACAGACACCCTACGTGAGATTTGATTCCGTAACTGTGACAGGAGCCACAAAGAACCAGAACGAATATATCAGATACCTCTTCACCCACAACAGCCCTGACACATTCGGACTGAACCGCGCCAAAGATTCATACTATCGCGCAATCACACCGGGAAAGTTGGAAAACCTTGTGCCGGAAGCCGTATATAACGATTCCACCAGGCTGTTTGACCTCAGGCTGAAAGCCACCGTCAAAGATAATTTCCGGATTGGCTTCGGCGGATATATTTCCTCATCCACTTCAAGTATGCTCTTCTTCTCCGGAGGATACAATACCATGAGCTTCAACTCCCTGGATGCCAACATCAACGCATGGATCGGACAGAGCTATCTCGCCGCGCTCGCCAATGCACGCATAAATCTGCTCACCGGAGTGCCGTCATCGCTCAAACTGCAGATTGCGGCAACGCGCCAGAAACTTTGTGAGAGTGAAAAATTATTTTTCAAGGACAACGGACCTATTTCACTACTCCACACCGAGTATTTCTCGCGCCTTATATACACCCTTGCCGCCGGTCGCAGGGGTAAGTTTGACATCGGAGCGGGATACGGCTACCTGATTGACAGTTTCTTCCCCAATAATCACTCCGATTTTCAGAGGAGCGACCGAGACAAAACCAGCCGGAGCCTCGGTGAGATTATCGCCCGATATAGCCACACCACTCTCGACAACGAATCATATCCCACCGCTGGAGCGGCATATTCTGTCACTGCAATAGGAACGCACGGCAGATACCACTACACTCCTTCCGTATCAAGTAACGTTGCACCGGTGAGAGAGAATATGACTTTCGGACAGATAGAGGCATCGGCAACCAACTTTTTCTCACTCGGTCGCCACGCGGCTTTCGGCACTGAATTCAACGCCCTTGTATCTACCCGCAAGCTGCTCAACACATATAACTCATCTATTGCCCTCGCCCCGGCATTCAATCCCACCCCGGCAAGCTACAACTCCTTCAACCCGGCGCTCAGAGCCAACTCTTATGTAACAGCCGGAATCATACCTATCTGGAAAATAAACTCAACCGTGCAGCTGAGAGGCACTTTCCACACTTTCCTTCCATTCAAGAAAATCATGGAAGGTGAAAACAATACCGTGCACTACGGCAAACTGTTTGCCAACCCGCAGTTCTTTGGAGAGACCGCATTTGCCGTGACCCTGCCTTTTGCAACCCTGTCGGCATACGCCAACTATATCAGCTATCCGGCACGCAACTGGAACTTCGGTATATCGCTCGGTCTGTTTGTTCTCGCTCCAAAATTCCTCCGCTAAACACTTCATTTCTCACCGCAATTCGTATATTTGCGGTATGAAACTGATTGTTGACAGCGGTAGCACAAAAGCACTCTGGATTCTCTTGGACGGGAACGGGAAAGCGCAACGCTTTGAGTCACCCGGCATGAATCCGGCTCTGCTGAGTGAAGAGGATATTGTTGCATCTGTCACTAACCGTATTCCACCGCAAATCAAAGGACTCCCCGTCAGCAAAGTGTGGTTTTACGCCGCAGGATGCCGGGGAGAGCGTGAGTCGGAAGCTATATGCCGGGCTCTGACATCCATCTGGAGGTCAGCGACATCTTTCGCCGGTTCCGATATTCTCGGAGCGGCACGCGCGGTTTGCGGCAATTCACCCGGAGTGGTTTCGATTCTCGGAACCGGCTCCAACTGTGCGGTATATTCACCGGCTGACGGCATTATCGCCTCCACCCCTCCCCTCGGATTTATTATCGGTGATGAAGGCAGTGGCGCAGATATAGGCAAGACCATTGTGAACCACGCTCTCAAGGGCTTATGGAGCAAAGAACTGAAATCCAAGTTACTCAGCGACTTATCTCTAACCCAGAACGATATTATCGAGCGCGTTTACCGCAATCCGGAGCCAAACCGCTTTCTCGCCTCATTTGCGCGGTGGGCTAAGGCTAATCTAGATCATAAAGAGGTTGAAGAAATCATTGTGCACCGCTTCAGCACCTTTATATATCACAATATCAAGCCATTGCATGAAGCCAAAGGGCTTCCCACCGGCTTTGTAGGCTCCATCGCCGCAGAATTTGAGCCACAACTCAGGTGTGCCGCTCAATTACATTCTGTTGAAATAAGCAGCATTGTAAAAGCCCCCGATCACGGGCTGATTCTCTATCACTCCAAAGACTAACCGACTAACGACAACTAATAATCTCCACCATGAAGAAGACTAAAAAAGAAAATGTTGAACTGATTCTTCTGAATATTACAGGCAACGACCGCCCGGGTGTCACAGCCTCACTATCTGAGATTCTGGCAAAATATAACGCGACAATCCTTGACATCGGTCAGGCAGATATTCACCATACTCTCGCTCTCGGCATTCTTATCAAAACCGACAGCACCAAGAGCGGTGATCTGATGAAAGATCTCCTTTTCAAGTCCTATGAACTCGGGGTGGCAATACGCTTCAGCCCTGTGAAAGAGAGCGACTATACCCAATGGGTGGAGATGCAGGGAAAAGACCGCTGGATCATAACCATTCTCGGCAGAAGACTTACCGCCAAGGCTATAGCTGAAGTGAGCAGGGAAGTTGCCAAGCAAGGCATGAATATCGACGGCATCAAGCGACTCACCGGACGAATACCATTGCACGAAGATGACCCTCTGACCAAATCGTGCGTGCAGGTTAGCGTGCGCGGCTTCCTCAAGGATCAGACAGCCATGCAGCAGCGGTTTATGCAGATAGCTACCGAACAGGAGGTCGATATATCTCTGCAGGAGGACTCTATGTATCGCCGCAGCCGCCGTCTGGTATGCTTCGATATGGATTCTACCCTTATCGGCACTGAGGTGATTGACGAACTCGCCGACCGCGCCGGAGTTGGAGAAAAGGTGCGCGAGATTACTGAAAGTGCGATGCGCGGCGAGATAGATTTCCGCGAGAGCTTCAAGCAGAGGGTTGCGCTACTCAAAGGACTTGATGAGAGCGTAATGAAGGATATTGCCGAGAATCTACCTATCACCGAGGGTGTTGACCGTATGATGGCAGCGCTGAAGCGCACAGGCTACAAAACAGCGATTCTTTCAGGCGGATTCACATATTTCGGCAACTATCTCAAGCAGAAATTCGGCTTCGATTACGTGTATGCCAACGAACTTGAAATAGTTGATGGAAAACTCACCGGAAACTATGTCGGGGATATCGTTGACGGACGTCGTAAGGCTGAACTGCTTCGCTTGCTCGCTCAGGTTGAAAACGTCAATATTCAGCAGACTATCGCGGTGGGTGACGGAGCAAATGACCTTCCCATGCTTGCCACAGCCGGTCTGGGAATCGCATTCCACGCCAAGCCCAAAGTGAAAGCCACTGCCGACCAGGCGTTATCAACCATCGGTCTCGACGGTATTCTCTACTTTATCGGATTTAAAGACACCCAGATTTCAGACCGCTCTTAAGAAACCTCGCCAACTTAAAGCTTGTAACCTACACAACCTGTAAAATTCAGGTTGTGTACGCTCGGATTCACTATACCGTCAGGGGTATAGGCAACATTTCTCATGCCAATCTGGAACCTCATGCCGATATAGAAGTGGTTGCCGAACTGAATCGCGGTTGCCAGATGCAGACCTACATCCGAGCGACGGTAGGAATTAATAAATGTAGCACTGTTTTTAAAATACTTCGTGCTTGTTTCAACCGTGCTGCCCATGAGCTGACCGAGATTGTTGACATATGAGCGGTATATATTCTGCTTTTGTCTGCCCGACAATCCGTAAGCATAATAAATACCTGCATCGATGTTCCAGCGCAAACCCGGCAGAACATTGAAGCGAAACGATAGGAATAGCGGTATA
>CAMWYV010000059.1 GCA_947178565.1 uncultured Porphyromonadaceae bacterium
AATGCGGAAATTTACCCAACCTCGGCTAAGGAGCACTTCAATGTTTCGAATATCATGACAAGAATAGTGGAGCTTCTGCCTGAAAGTGATCCCTATTTCGGCAAAGATGCTCTCACGGATAAACCTGCAAGATTTTTCGTGACGGAAATTATCCGCGAGAAAATTCTGCTGAACTACGATAAGGAAGTACCGTATTCAGCGGAGGTTATAGTTGAGAAGTTTGATGAAAAAGAGGGTGCGATCCATATCATGGCTGTTATTTATGTTGAAAGAGACAGTCAGAAAGGTATCTTGATCGGAAAAGGCGGTTCCAAACTTAAAAAAGTTGGTATCGAGGCTAGAAAAGATATTGAGACCTTCTTTGGTAAGAGCGTGTATCTTGAACTGTTTGTAAAGGTTGAGCCCAACTGGAGAAACCGTGACAACAAACTGCGTTCATTCGGATATATTGAATGACACTGAAAAAATAATTAACTTTGCACCATTAAATTAACTTAATAGTCGAGCGTCCGATACCTCACGACTAACGACTATAATACTAATAACTGAATATGGGACAGCTTGTTGCTATTGTTGGAAGGCCTAATGTGGGTAAATCCACATTGTTCAATCGCCTCACCCAGAGCAGAAGTGCTATTGTGGATGATACAGCGGGAACTACCCGTGACCGTCAGTACGGCAAGGTCGACTGGAACGGTAAGGAGTTCTCTATAGTGGATACCGGCGGTTGGGTTGTCAATTCTGATGATATCTTTGAAGAAGAGATAAATAAACAGGTTCAGGTTGCCATAGAGCAGGCTGATGAAATTCTTTTCGTTGTCGATGCCATGAACGGTGTGACTGACCTTGATGACAGAGTCGCCGAAATCTTACGCAGATCAAAGAAACCGGTGATACTTGTAGCCAACAAGGTTGACTCAAACGATTGGCTGTATAATGTGCCTGAATTTTACAGTCTCGGGCTTGGAGAGCCTTATCCGGTGAGTGCGGTTAATGGTTTCGGAACAGGTGATCTGCTTGATGAGGTTGTGAAGAAACTCCCCGAAAAGCCCGATGAAGACGAGCAGCTGGACGATATTCCCAAGTTTGCGATAGTCGGTCGCCCTAATGCCGGAAAGTCATCTATTATTAATGCTTTCATCGGTGAAGATCGTAATATCGTTACGGATATCGCAGGTACAACGCGTGATAGTATCTATACCCGATACAATAAATTTGGTTTCGATTTCTATCTTGTAGATACTGCCGGAATACGAAAGAAAGCCAAGGTCAACGAGGATATTGAATATTATTCGGTTATCCGTTCTATACGTGCTATTGAGGCAAGCGATGTATGCATACTAATGATTGATGCCACACGTGGTATCGAGGGGCAGGATAGCAATATCTTCTCGTTGATTCAGAAAAATAAGAAAGGACTTGTTGTATGTGTCAACAAATGGGATCTTGTTGAGAACAAATCTCAGGAAGCGATAAAGCATTTTGAAAATGCTATCCGTGAGAGATTCGCGCCCTTCGTGGATTTCCCGATTATTTTCACATCGGCGGTAACCAAGCAGAGAATATTTAAAGTGCTTGAAACCGCGTTGCAGGTGTATCAAAACCGCAAGCGCACAGTGCCTACTTCGCAGCTTAATACCGTGATGCAGGAGGCTATAGCTGCATATCCCCCGCCTGCAAACAAGGGTAAGTATGTGAAGATTAAGTATATCACAATGCTTAAAGGCGCGCAAGTGCCCACATTTATTTTCTTCTGTAATCTGCCGCAATGGGTCAAGGAACCATATCGCAGATACCTTGAAAATAAAATCCGCGCCAACTGGGATTTTTCAGGCACTCCTATAAATGTCTTTATGAGAGAAAAATGATCTCCGGTCTATATTGACGGTAGAGAATGAATAGTGTCGAGGATTGCAACAGCGTCCTCGACTTTTTTTACATCGCTGATAGCGAAACTGCGTCTTCCGTTTTTTTCTCTGATCTGACACCGGCGAGGATTATCCTGAAGATAATGCAGAATCCTGCCGAACATCGGTGACTGGTAGTATGCCTTGTTGGAGTCATCCACAAAATAGATATACATCTTCTCTTGTTTAAGCACAACTTTTTCAATACCCAGTTTACGGGCGAGCCGGCGCAGGCGGGGAATTCTGAGGAGTTCTGCTGTTTCAGGCGGGATATTGCCGAAGCGGTCGATCAGACGGGTCTTGAATGCCTGTAGATCAAGTTCCCGTTCTATGCTGTCAAGTTCCTGGTATAGAGTTATGCGCTCGCTCTCCTGGGGAACATATCGTGACGGTAGCAGAAGTTCCATGTCGCTCTCGATGATGCAGTCTGCAACAAAATCCTGCTCATCTTCGGGATTCTGTGTCGGTTCCCCCGCAAATTCCTCCGTTCTAAGTTCCGTGACAGCCTCCTGGAGTATTTTCTGATATGTTTCATAACCTAAGTCAGCTATAAATCCGCTCTGTTCAGCACCGAGCAGATTTCCGGCACCGCGGATATCGAGATCCTGCATGGCGATATGTATCCCGCTGCCGAGATCACTGAATCCTTCTATAGCCTGCAGCCTGCGCCGCGCTGTTGGCGACAGTGGAATATGAGGAGGCACAAGCAGATAGCAGAATGCCTTGCGGCTGCTTCTGCCCACGCGACCTCTCAGCTGATGCAGTTCACTCAGTCCGAAATTCTGAGCGTTATTGATTATGATGGTATTCACATTCGGCATATCTATGCCGCTCTCGATAATTGTTGTGGCGAGAAGAATGTCATAATCATGGTTGGAGAAATCGATGATTGCCTTTTCCAGCTTTTCGGGAGGCATCTGGCCGTGCCCTATTATAGTGCGTGCGTCAGGAACAAGACGTTTCACCATCGCCTCAAGCTCGTGAAGACCCTCTATACGCGGATTCACGATAAATACCTGACCGTTGCGCGACAGTTCGAAGTTGACGGCTTCAGCTATAATGTCATCGTTCAGCGCATTAACCGATGTGACTATAGGATAGCGGTTTGCTGGTGGAGTGGTGATAGCCGACAGATCACGCGCTCCCATTAAAGAGAATTGGAGTGTGCGCGGAATAGGGGTGGCACTCATGGTCAGAGTGTCCACATTGGTTTTTATCTGCTTCAGTTTCTCTTTTACCGCTACTCCGAATTTCTGTTCCTCATCCACTACAAGTAGTCCGAGATCCTTGAATTTTACCGAAGAGCCTATGAGCTTATGGGTGCCGATAAGAATATCGATTTTTCCATCCGCAAGATCAGCAAGAATCTGTTTGACCTGTTTGGGCGTGCGTGCGCGGGATATGTAATCTACCCTTACCGGAAAATCTTTAAGTCTGCTTTTGAAAGTGTTGTAGTGCTGATAGGCGAGTACTGTTGTAGGTACGAGCACCGCGGTCTGTTTATTGTCGGTTGCAGCCTTGAATGCCGCCCGGATTGCAATCTCTGTTTTTCCGAAACCCACATCGCCGCATACAAGGCGATCCATAGGTTTGTCACTCTCCATATCGGCCTTCACAGCCTGAGTGGTTGTGAGCTGGTCCGGGGTATCTTCGTAGATAAATGATGCCTCAAGCTCCTGCTGTAGGTAAGAGTCGGGGCTGAAGCCGAAACCTTTTTCCTCTTTGCGCGCGGCATAGAGTTTTATCAGATCACGCGCAATATCTTTGAGTTTTTCTTTTGTGCGCTCCTTGACCTTATTCCACGCTCCGCTGCCAAGTTTGTTGATTTTCGGTTCCACACCCTCCTTGCCGCGATACTTGGCGAGCTTATGGAGCGCATGGATTGATACGAAGATAGTGTCATTGTTGGCGTATGTGAGCTTGATCATCTCCTGAGTGCGGCCGTTTACATTGGTGCGTAGCAGTCCCGCGAATTTCCCGACTCCATGGTCAACATGCACTATATAGTCGCCCGGTTCAATTGCGCTGAGTTCTTTGAGTGAAAGCGCGAGTTTGCCGGAGCGTGCCCGGTCACTTTTCAAATTGTATTTATGGAAGCGGTCAAAAATCTGATGGTCAGTGAGCACGGCGATTTTTTGCAGATGGTCAACAAATCCTTCATGAAGGGTGCCTTGTACCGGAATGAAATCAATCACATCACCACGGTCGGCGAAAATCGCTTTCAGGCGTTCAAACTGCTTGTCGCTGTCGCTTAGAATATAGAGTGTGTAATTCTCTTTCAGCAGACGGGTGAACGACTCGCTTATCAGGTCAAAATTCTTGTGATATATAGCCTGGGGGGAGCATTTGAAATCAAGCGAGAGTTCAGAAGATTTCTGCGGCTCTGCGGCAGAGGTGAATTCTATCCGTCTGAATTCATTGAATTTTGCCGAGAAGAGTTCCGGATCGACAACGTTTTTAAGTGCATCCTTGTCTCCTTCGTCGGCAATGAGCGCGCTGTCGCTGAATGTTTCCTGAGCCACGGAGTTCACGCGGCTTAAAGTGTAGTCGGCATCACGTACGGCAATGAGAGTATCCGGCTCTATGAAAGCTAGTATAGATTCACCGGCTGATGTTTCTCCAACGTTTGCGGTTATTGCAATCTCCTCAAGTTTCTGCTCGGAGAGCTGTGTTTCAGTATTGAAAACTCTGATTGAGTCGATTTCATCACCGAAAAAATCCACTCGGTAGGGGAGTTCGTTGCTGTATCCGTAAATATCGAGAATAGAGCCGCGGTTTGCAAACTGCCCCGGCTCGTAAACATAATCTACCTCGCTGAATCCGTTCTCGCGCAGCCATTTGATTGTTTCCGGCAGGTCGGTGGTAGATGATTTCTTCAGTCGGATTGTGTGGTCGCCGATATCCTTGCGTGTGGCAACCTTTTCGGCGATAGCTTCCGGATAGGTCACTACAAACCTCAGTTTCCGGTCTTCATTCCAACGGTTAAGCGCATCCGTGCGCAAGATTTGCGAAGGAGGGTCTATCTGGCCGTATTTAATGTCTCTTTTGTACGCGCTTGGAAAAAATGCGCAGCTTTCTTCTCCGCATATTCTGGTGATGTCGTGATAGATATATCCGGCATCGTCCAGGGTATCGGCGATAATCAGTACCGGATTCTTTTCTGAGAGCTGACTGAGAGCGACAGCTGACGATGAACCGGCAAGGGAATAAAAATTTAGAACAGTGGCGTTGGATTTCAGCGCCTTATTAAATGCTTTGCCGCGCGCTCCCGAAAGGAAACGCGCGGAAATTTCTTCAAGATTCATTTATTTACCGTTTGATGGTTTCAGCAGCCGCTCATATCTGCCGGGAGTCTCTATGACCTGAATGGCTGAGTCGAGTCCGGCATCGTTTCTCAGTCCCACTCTTATTCTGCCGGCATCGAAATAATATCGCTCCATTATTTCGCGCAGAATAATCGGTTCGATAGCTTCTCGGTGAGTGTCGAGATCTTTGTCAAGCGGGCGGCGCAGCATTGCCTCAAGCCGGTCAAATTCCGCGCTGAGACTGTCGTCACTATATCCTTCAACTTTTGAGGCTTCTCTAATGAGGCTGAGCATGGTCTCGAAAACGCGGTCATACTCGAATTTGCCGGGATCGATGAAGGCTTTGAACTCATTATATATGGAGTCGGTGATTGCGAAGCTGTTGAAATCAGGTGCTTCGGGATGATTGGCTCGGTATTTATTAGCAAAATCAAATGCCCAGAAATCACGCATAATATTATAGGTGATTCTGCTCAGAGGCTGATATGTGACCTCCACATCGGGGGTGATTCCTCCTCCGTCGCGCACAATTCTGCCGCCGGCGGTGGTGAATGTATTGGTAAGACTGTCAGGGATCCTGCTCACTGACCCGTCGGGATTCCTATGGCTGTAGTCAATAGCCTGAATGAGTCTGCCGCTCGGAGTGTAATATTTAGCCATTGTAACTTTGAGGAGTCCTTCATAGGGGAGGTCGCGGGTGGTCTGTACCAAACCTTTGCCATAGGAGCGGTTGCCTACAATCACCGCGCGGTCAAGATCCTGAAGCGCGCCGGCTGTTATTTCTGAAGAGGATGCGGTTTCTCCGTCTATAAGCACAACTACCGGAATGGTTGTATTGACAGGTGCGGTAGTGGTTTTATAAACCTTTTCATTGAGCAGCCCCTTGCCTTTGGTACTCAACACTTTGGTGCCCTTGGGTACAAAGTTGCTCACCACGCTCACCGCACTTTCGAGCAGTCCGCCGACATTGCCTCTGAGGTCAAGCACCAGAGCTTTCACATTTTTATCAGCGGAGAGTTCGGTCATCGCTTTCTTGATTTCATCGGCGGTAGATTCACTGAAGCCGGTCAACGCGATATAACCGATGTTGCCACGCTCAACTCCGTAATAAGGCACCGAAGGAATTTTGATTTTTGCGCGTGTGATGTCAAACTCAAGAATGGAATCCTTGACGAACGGCCGCTGAACGGTGAGTCTGAGTGATGTGCCGGGAGTGCCTTTGAGCCGTTCGGTTACAAAGGTGCTCGTTTTACCGAGCATGGTGTCGCCGTCGATAGCCACGATGAGGTCACCTGCACGAAGACCGGCATTGCTTGCCGGAGTATTTTTCTGAGGACCGGATAGATACACATTGACGTTTCGCTGCATGATATAGGAGCCGATTCCGCCAAATTCGCCGGTGGTCATGGTTTTGAACTCAGCCTGTTCGCTCTTCGGCATATACACGGTGTACGGGTCCAAATCTGCAAGCATAGCATTGATGGCAGTGGTTACCGCTTTGTCGGCATCGATGCCATCTACATAAAAGGTCTGCATCTCTTTGAAAACCGAGGAGAAAATATCCATATTGCGGGCAACGGAATTTTTCTTGCTTCTTGTCGCTCCCTCAACACACAGAGCAGCGCATAATACCACTGCAACGCTATAAAAAAGTTTCTTCATCTGAATTAATTTCTTATTGCCTATGGCAAAACAATAATTAGCGCATAAAATTGCGCTCTTTCAAATCACACTACGAAATTAGCTAATAATCCGACATCTACG
>CAMWYV010000060.1 GCA_947178565.1 uncultured Porphyromonadaceae bacterium
CGCATACACTCCTCAATTATGATTGATTCATTTATTGACATATTAAGAACATATCCTGCTCTCGCTGTATTTTTGACAGTCGGCATAGGTTTTTTGATAGGTAACATCCGTATAGGCAACTTCTCTCTCGGCAGTGTAACATCCGTATTGATTGTGGGGGTGATTGTAGGGCAACTTGTCATTCCTGTTTCGGGACCACTCAAGATGTTCTTTTTCATGTTATTCCTTTTTTCTATCGGCTATAGTGTCGGTCCAGACTTCTTCAAATCCCTTAAAGGTCAGGGAGCTAAACAGGCACTCTTTGCCGTGTTGATGAGCACGATGTGCTTTATCGTGACAGTAGCTATCTCCAAGATAATGGGTTATAACAAAGGGGAGGCTATAGGACTTTTCTCAGGCTCTCAGACTTGCTCATCACTACTGGGAGTAGGTGGAGAGGCTCTTGGCAGACTGGGATTGGAATCCCTGGAACTTACAAGACAAATGAATCTTATCCCGGTGTGCTATGCGGTCACATATATTTTCGGCACACTTGGCACCGTGATTTTGCTTGGCAATCTCGGTCCTAAACTTCTCGGAGGGATGGATTATGTCAAGAAGAAAACATCCGAACTTGAAAAGGAGCTTAATGCATCTTCGGCTAAAGATGACCCGGCAATGATAAACGCCTCACGTGGAGCTGCATATCGCGTGTACAGAGTTACCGGTACATTTTTTACCCTACCGAAGACCGTGCGCGAAACCGAATTATATTTCAAGAGTCGTGGAATTCAGGTTGACATTGACCGGATCAGCCACAACGGTAAGATTTATGCACCACGTCATGATGACTATATTGAGCTAGGCGATAACATTGTAGCATGTGGTAGAAGCGAGGATGTCATTCAGGCGGCACAGTTAATTGGCAAGGAAATTACTGATCCTGAATTGCTTGACTATCCCCTTGAAAGAGTGGGTGTATTGGTGGTAAGGAAAGGATTCATCGGCAAACCGATTGCACAACTGCGACAAGAAAAATATATGCACGGAGTCGTTATAAGAGACGGTATCAGAGGCAGCGAACCTATTGACATATCAGCTGATACCATTTTTGAGAAAGGAGATAAACTCACCGTAATGGGACATCCCGACAAAGTGAGCACTGCCACTCCCCACATGGGACATGTTGACCGTCCTTCTGTTGCCAGTGACCTGATGTTTGTCGGACTGGCAATCTTTGTCGGGGGACTATTCGGAGCAATCTGCTTCTGGGTTGGCAGCATCCCCCTCAGTTTCGGCACAAGCGGCGGTGCGCTTATTTCCGGACTGGTATTTGGCTGGCTCCGTTCAAAGCGTCCCACTATAGGACATATCTCACCCGGCGCACTATGGTTTATGAATAACCTGGGACTCAACGTTTTCATTGCTGTGATTGGAATTGAGGCCGCACCTTCATTCATATCCGGAATAAGAGCTATCGGACCGATGCTGTTCGTTGCGGGAGCTATCGGCACTCTCATCCCCCTGGTCTTCGGACTATGGCTTGGTAAGAGAATATTCAAATTCAATCCGGCTATCACCCTCGGATGCTGTGCCGGCACACGAACCTGCACGGCATCACTCGGCGCGGTTCAAAATGCTATCGGCAGTACCCTTCCGGCAATCGGTTATACTGTCACATACGCTGTAAGCAATATTCTTTTGATCATTTGGGGATTATTGGCTACTATTATTGTTTAAAGCACTATATTTGCAATAACTAAGATTTAATGATATGACATCAAAAGTAAAAATCAGCATTTTCTCTATCTCACTCACTATTATAGTTCTGGTCTTTTTGATTGTTATGATGGTAATGGAAATGGCGAGAGACCGCGAAACTATTGCATACATCATCGCCGCACTCCTTGTAATATCCTGTATCTTCGCACTTTACTATACCCCGATGGAGTTGAAGGCTACAGAGTCGCGACTTGAAATATGCAGGTATATAGCGATAAAACCAATTCCTTACAGTGCGGTGGAGTCTATAACACTATGCCCACCCACCATGGCGGAAAAAAGACTCTTTGCAAGCGGCGGCTTCTTCGGATACTGGGGCTGGTTCAGTGAACCCGGTATTGGAAAATACTTCGCCTACTACGGTAAATCTTCCGATTGCTTCCTTGTCACTCTTAAATCCGGTAAAAAATATGTGCTCGGGTGTGAAAATGCACCCCAAATGGTAGATTTCATATCATCCCGTATCAGATAAAATGTCACTTATGGATAAATTCGACATCATAAAATCTTTGTTGGAAGAAAACCGAAGTATCAGACGGTTTGATTTTTCTAAAAAAATTGAGGATAGTACGCTGAAAAAACTTGTCGAGTTAACTCGCTACTGCGCATCCGGGCGCAATCTTCAACCATTGCGCTACCGTATTGTTTCCACAGAAACAGAATGCAAAGCAATATTCCCGTATCTTGCATGGGCGGGATATTATAAGGATTGGGAAGGACCGGAAGAAAAAGAACGTCCGGCCGCATATATTATACAGTGTATGGACACATCACTCGCTCCCGACTGCCTGTGTGACGATGGACTTCAACTTGAGGCGATCACACTCGGGGCTACAGCATCAGGTATTGGCGGATGTATTATCAAGTCATTCAATATGCAGAAAATTGCTGAGATATTGCATATTCAGCCAAGATTCAAACCACGATATGTTCTTGCTCTCGGGTATCCGGTAGAAAAAGCTAAAATTGTAGATCTGAACGATGAAGGCGACATCAGATATTATCGTGATTCCGAACAGATTCAATGTGTGCCTAAACGCCCGATCACCGAACTGTTACTTTAAGAATTTGAACATTATATATCCGTGAGTCGTTTGAGAAGTGTAGTACAACTCAAATATACTTTACTTATGAAACGACTCTTCAAATTTATTCCGGTACTTTTAGCTGGAGTTATCGCACTCACTCTCATGAGTTGCAGTGATGATGACAAGGATATCAATCCGACAGATCTTCCTTCAAACGCCAAGGCATTTATCGCAACTTACTATCCGTCAGCGAAAATAGTAAAAACCACGAAAGATAAGAATGAATACGATGTGACTCTGAATAACGGTCATACCATTGACTTCAACAAAGACGGAGAATGGATTGATGTAGATGCTCCTGTAGGTCAGACTGTTCCCACCGGTTTCTATCCTGCGTCTATTGATACCTATATTTCATCTAACTTCGGCACATCAGGTGGTATCAACGAGATTTCAGTTATAGCGAGAGGATTTGAAGTAGATCTTGTTTCAGGAGTGGAACTCATATTTGACCAGACCGGCACTTTTGTCGGACTTGACGACTAATATAAAACATAATAAATTAAGCGACAGCGTAGTAATAAAACAGCGCTGTCGCTTTTTTATATTCACTATTTTCAAACAAGTTAATCATGCTTCCGGCACACACCTCTATTAATTTGTCAAATCCAAATAATAAGTAAATTCAAGGCTGAATTTTTATATCCTCAAGATTGATAAGATTATGCAGGATTGCAAAAATAGTAAGACCGGCAGGAGAATGAATCTGGAGTTTGGCGGAGATATTCCTACGATATGTAGTGACAGTGTGCACCGAAAGACAAAGGGTATCGGCAATCTCCTTGTTACTCATACCTCTTGCCACACAGCAAATTATCTCTTTTTCACGAGTAGTCATATTGTCCGCTGCAGATTCCGCACTATCATCTGTATTCTTTTCTGATCGTTCCCGGCTTGACAATTTAAGCTCCTTTTCAAGTTTTTCCACTGCGGGGATAAACAGTTCATTCTCTATTTCACAATGGCTTGTAAGCTCGTCTCCGCAAGAAATTATGTCAATGAGCGCGGAGGTGAGTATGTCTGTATCTTTTATGTGATAATGCCTTATAAATATGTCTTTAAGCTCCGACAGATTCTCTGCCATGCTGCCGTGAGAATCCAGGTAGTCTGTAATGCGGAAATCGGCTCTGCTGTTTCCCTCGATCAGTTGCTCAACGTAGCTGAATATATTTTCATTCTCATTATCCATGTGGTTTCTGACTTCCTGCACATAGTCATCAAAAAATTTCAGGAGCAGAAATGCTATATCATTTATATCGGTGCAGTTTACAGCTTCGATTAGTTTTCTGCGTATAGACGGCAGAAGAAAGTCAAGAAAATATGTATGGGCTCTCCTGAGGTAGCTCATCAGATTTGGCAGCGAGATTTCTGATGACTGACGTATATTACCGCACACAAAATTACAAACGGCAAGGAAAGTATCGCAGTCAACATTGTCTGTTGCACATGCAGCCGCAACGCTTTTGTCACCAAATCCGAATGACAGTCCGAAGCGGTTCATCACCACCAGCAAACGGGGGCTTTCCTCTATAAGGGCGCGCAATTTATCTTCACGGGTAAATTCAGTCTTCTTTGCCATAATAATCCATTGAAACGTACGAGCCGTAAAACTCCATGCAAAGATATACACTTTAACCGAAGTTGTATATACCTAAATTTGGGTGTTTTTTAGGCAGACAGGATATATTTTTAAGAAAACAAGAGTGAAAATAGTCCCATTTTTGGGTATTGTGGCTGCGTTTTAACCAAAATAATTTTGCAGTCGAGAAAATAAACCAAGCAAATAACAAATATAATATTAATACAATTTTTATGAAGAAAACGCTTACACTTCTTACTATTGCCGTGACTCTGATGACAGTTTCGTGCAGCAACGATGACAGCCCGGCTAACCTGACTAAAGAGGTTGCCGGAACCTATTCAGGTTACACCTCTGCTTCTTGTGCATATTTCAGCGGTAGTATGAGCGCAGACCAAAAAGTAGTGATTTCCGAAGGCTCTTCCGCCAACAAGGTAAATATCAGCTATGAGTCCACAACATGGGGAACGGTCTCCATTTCAGATGCAACTGTGGGTGAGAGCGATCAGGGCTACATACTCTCCGGGAGCGGAAAATGGTCTATGGGTCATAACGGTAATACAAGCGAGTATGACTGCACTTTCACCGGTGTTATCAAGTCAGGTGAAAGCCGATTCACATTTTCATCTCCAAGTGTAATGGGTGGTCTTAAGGTTGAGTTTACAGAAGGGGAAATTCCCGCAGATCTTGTCATTCCCGGCTCCTATAAAGGCTGGACCGATGCAACATGTGCATATTTTCAGGGTATGACAGCCGAAAATCAGACCGTGACAATCAGCGTTAAAGATGACAAGTACAATCTTGCATATATCTCCGATACATGGGGGGAATTTTCAGCTGAAGACCTTAAGGTTACTTACTCCGACGGGGTGTTTTCTCTAACCGGAGACGGAATCTGCAAAATGGGTATGAATGGCAATGTTAGCGAATATCCCTGCTCTGTTTCAGGCAGCGTTGATGTTGAAAAATCAGCTCCGGCTTTCGTAATCACCGTTCCCGGAGTGATGGGCGGACTCAAAATCACATTTACAAACGGAGACAAACCTTCAGAAAGCACAAATGAATAAATTATTTGGAATAATTACAGCGGGAGTAGCTTCTATGGGGCTACTCTCTGCTTGTAACGGTATTCTTGACGGAATATATGACGAGCCGGATAGCGGTGAACCGAACATAGGTTTTGAGCTGGAAGGTCAGATATATATAAATGCCACTTCTTATACTGACTGGGTGTATATCAGTTTTGCCAATAAAACCACCGTTACTCTAAGCTATGATGAGGATGCTCCTGAAAAATGGGATATAGCTGTTCACCGCTATGATGTGAAGACCAATAATGCCAGAGTTATTGAAACTGATTACACATCATTCAACGAAGCTATGACAGCGGTGATAGATAAAGCCAATCTGGTCGGTGATGAATGGACCACCTCCAAGATCGTCATCGATATGTCCACCATGATGGATGGATATCTCGGTTACACTGAATCCTACTACAACTCCGAATTATCCAAATGGCTCAATGTTGACACCAGCACCATGCCCCCTATCTATGAGCTGTCCGGAAAGGTATATATAGTATATCTTGCTGATGGCACCCGCGTGGGAGTCAAACTGATAAACTACATGAACGATATGCTTGTGAAAGGATATATGACAATTCAATATGTCTATCCTTTCTAACAACCACTGAATCAATGAAACATAAAGTAATCGCCTTCGCCACATTCATATCTCTGGGTTACATCGCAAGCGCTCAAAATAAAAGCGTAAAAGAGGATACCGATTCCTTAGACGATGACAGATGGAGCAAGATTCTCGATGAGGTCGTTGTAACAGGCACCATGACGCCAAAACTGATTACCAACTCCCCTATTCTAACACGCGTTATCAGCACCGGAGACATCCGTAAGAGTGACGCCACAAACATCAGTGACCTGCTTCAGGCAGAACTTCCCGGTATAGAATTTTCCTACTCGATGAATCAGCAGGTGTCACTGAATATGCAGGGATTTGGCGGCAACTCGGTTTTATTTCTTATAGACGGTGAGAGAGTTGCAGGAGAAACACTTGATAATGTGGATTATGACCGCCTTAATCTGAATAACGCCGGCAAAATCGAGATCGTCAAGGGAGCTGCATCATCGCTTTATGGGTCAAATGCCGTAGGAGGAGTGGTAAATATCATAAGCCGCGAGGCATCTGAACCTTGGACACTTAATGTTAACGGTCGCTACGGTGAGCACAACAGCCAGCGCTACGGAGCGGTATTTACCGTCAACAAGTGGAAAATCAACAGTTCCACCTCCGCTCAGTATTCATCTATCGACTCATATAATATGAAGAACGAGGGCGATTACTCCAAGTATTACGGTGGCAAGACCTGGAATGTAAGCGAACGTCTGACCATCAAGCCAATAAATGCGCTCAAGGTAATTGCCAGAGCCGGTTACTTCTTCCGCGAACGATATTCTCAAGTGAGTACACATGACCGGTACCGTGACTTTTCAGGCGGATTGCGTGGAG
>CAMWYV010000061.1 GCA_947178565.1 uncultured Porphyromonadaceae bacterium
ACAGAGAGCTGGCTCTGAAGAAGGCTCTGCTGTGCAGTCAGCACTTCAAGATAGGTAGTGTATGATGTGCCGAGTCGCAGAAGCTCTTCGGTGATATCCACCGATTTCTGAAGATCCTCAACCTGCTTGGCGAGATACTCGCTCTTCTCTATATTATTCTGATACGCAGTCATAGCGTCGCTCACTTCGGCTGCGGCACTCATAATGGTGTATTCAAAATTATTGAGAGCCTGCTGCTGCTGAGCCTTTGCCGCTTTGAGACGAGCGATATTCGCGCCACGGCTGAAAAGCGGAGCGGCAAGGCTACCCGCGAGCTGAACGAACCAGTCACCGGGGTTCTGTATAAAGCTACCGAGAAGGTTGGTGAAACCGCCGTTTGCAGTGATGCTGAGTGCGGGATAGAAAGCTGAACGGGCACCTGCTGTCGTATAATATGCCGCAGCGAGACTCTGTTCGGCAGCTCTCACGTCGGGACGAGCTGCAAGCTCTTTCATCGGAATAGCCTCACGAAGAATCTCGGGAGCCTCGAGCCTTGCATTTTCAGAAACCGTCCATTTCTGAGGCATCACATTCATGAGAAGAGACATTGTATTGTTTGCCGCATCAAGCTGAGTTTCAAGATCAGTGATAGAGGCGAGGATGCTGTAGTACTGGGCTTCGCTCTGCACAACTGCTGCTTCGGTGACTCTGCCCGCTTCCTTGAAATCTTTCATGGTCTTGACATTCTGCTTCCACAACTCGGCGGTGTTGCGGCTGAGTGCGAGCTGATTTTCAAGAGCTACAAGAGTATAGTAGATGTTTGCCACACCACCGATAATCTGTGAACGCACTGCCTGCTCGTAGTCCTGACTCATGAGATATGTCGCTTTGGCACCTCTCTTTGAATTGAGAATCTTGCCGAAAATGTCAATCTCCCAGTTTGCCGCCATAGGTATCTGGTATGACCATGAGAAAGGATTGGATGCATATTTCACACCCGCACCGTTGGGATTGAGGGCGAGTGAAGGCAGATATGAGAGTCTTGCGCCAAGAAGCTGAGCATGAGCAATATCTACATTAAGTTTGGCATTCTTGAGGTCTTTGTTATTGTCAAGAGCCTGGTAAATCAAGTCAACGAGTGTCGGATCGGTGAAAACCTGCTGCCATTTAAGATTACCGAACGCTGCTGAATCAACCGCTTCAGCTGCCGCCTTGACATATTCCTGCCCGAGCGAGGAATTTTCCGGCATTTTAAATTTACCATACATGTTGCAGCCTGTAAACGCCACTGAGGCGCTTACAACTGCTGCAGCAATAGCTATTTTATTAAGTTTCATAAGGGTCATCTGTGATTTAACGTGAATACTGCTCGATTTCGTTTTCGATGCCTTCGTTGTCGGTATCTTCCCATTTGAGCGGAGTAATTTTCTCCTGAATCTTCTGGAAGAGCACAAACAGGGCAGGCACGATAAGCACCTGAAGAATCATACCGATAAGCATACCGCCGATTGAACCGGTGCCGAGAGCGCGGTTACCGTTCGCACCCGCTCCGGTAGCGAACATCAAGGGGAGAAGACCGATAATCATAGCGAGTGAAGTCATGAGAATCGGGCGCAGACGTGCGGTAGCTCCCTGAATTGATGCGTTGACAATAGACATGCCGGTGCGACGGCGCTCTACAGCGAACTCAACGATAAGAATGGCATTCTTAGCGAGAAGACCGATAAGCATGATGAGCGCAATCTGGAGATAGATATTGTTTGTGACACCGAATATCTGCGCGAATAAGAATGTACCCATAAGACCGAAGGGAATAGAGAGAATAACCGCCCAAGGCAGGATGTAGCTTTCATACTGCGCGGAGAGGAGCAGATAAACGAACAGGAGACAGAGACCAAAGATCACTGCGGTTGTGCTTCCTGCACCTGAAGAAGCCTCCTCACGGGTCATACCTGAGTATTCATAACCGAAACCAGCGGGAAGTGTTTCCTTAGCCACACGCTCTATGGCTGCAAGACAGTCACCGGATGAGAAGCCGGGAGCCGGCTGTCCGGTAACCGAAATTGACTGGAACATATTGAATCGGTTCAGCAAGTCAGGACCATACACCTTGGTAAGTGTGACGAAATTGCTGAGAGAAGCCATTTCGCTGCCGTTTCTGATCTTGATAGCCGAGAGAGTCTCGGGGTTGATACGAGATTCGGGATTTGCCTGCATCATAACGCGGTAAATCTTACCGAAGCGGTTGAAGTTTGACACATACATACCGCCATAGTAACCCTGCAAAGTGGTGAGAATATCTCTCGGAGATATACCCGCCTGTTTTGCTTTGGCAGCATCGATATCAATCATATACTGCGGGAAGGTGGGATTGAAAGTGGTATAGGCGACCTGAACCTCCGGCTGGGCGTTGAGTTTGGCAAGGAAACCCTGTACAATGCCGAAGAAGTCATTGATATTGCTGCCGGTGCGATCCTGCATCTTGATTTCAAAACCGTTTGTGAGCGAATAGCCGGTAATCATAGGCGGTGCGAAGAGCACAACGCGCCCGTCCTTGATCAAGGCTCCGGTCATACCGTATAGTTTACCGAGAATAGCGTCTGACGTCTGTCCTACCTGCTTACGATCCTCCCAATTTTTGAGCTTGATGATGAAAGTGCCGTATGTAGCACCCTGTCCTGCCATGAAGCTGTAGCCGGCAATTTCAAGGCGATATTCGATTTCAGGCACTGTCGCGAGCACGTTGTCAACCTGTTTTAAAACCTCCATTGTGCGCTCCTGCGATGTGCCCGGAGGCATATCCACCATACAGAACAACACACCGGTGTCCTCGTTGGGCACAAGGGTTGATGTGGTGATGTTCATAAGCCATACAAGGATAGCGACCGCGGCACCTACGATACCTAAAGAAAGAACTTTGTGACCGATAAAGAACGCTGTACACTTATTATAAACCTTGAGAATACGGTTGAAACCAACTTCAAAACCTTTGTGGAATCTCTTGTTGAAAATACCCATGATGGTGATGATTGCCACAACTGAAGCAATTATCAACTTAACGGGGTGCTCAATATTGTACCAGCCGAGCACCATGAAGGTGATAGTTGCCGCAAGGAAAGCGAATGTCACCAGCGGGGGCATATTGAGAGTGAAGCGACGCCTGGCGTTTCCAACAACCGCATCAGCTGCCGCTCCATAAGCCTTGCCCATACGCTCTTTGAGAGATGACTCGTCATTGTGAGGCTTGAGGAACACGGCACAGAGCGCGGGAGAAAGAGTGAGCGCGTTGAGCGCGGACAAACCGATAGCAATCGCCATGGTGAGACCGAACTGACGATAAAACACACCGGTTGTACCGGACATGAAAGACACCGGAATGAACACGAGCATCATAACCAAAGTAATGGAGATGATAGCCCCGCCAATCTCACCCATCGCGTCAATAGAAGCGCGACGAGCGCTCTTATAACCTACATCCAGCTTTGCGTGAACAGCCTCGACGACCACGATCGCGTCATCGACCACAATCGCGATAGCTAGTACGAGAGCCGAAAGGGTGATGAGGTTGATGGAGAAGCCTATAAGGTTCATGAAGAAGAAGGTGCCGACAAGTGCCACAGGAATAGCGATCGCCGGAATGATGGTGGAACGGAAATCCTGAAGGAACACGTATGTTACGAAGAACACAAGGATGAATGCCTCGATGAGAGTTTTGATAACCTCATGGATAGAAGCATCAAGGAAGTCGTTATTATTCATCGGCACCGCTATCTCCAATCCGGCAGGAAGATCTTTCTTCATATTGTCAACTACCTTGAGACAGTCGTTGATAATCTGGGTAGCGTTAGAGCCTGCGGTCTGGAATACCATGCAGCTTGTAGCCGGATATCCGTTAAGCATGTTTGAGAAGCCGTAGGTCACACGTCCGAGTTCAATATCGGCGACATCTCCCAGCCGGAGGATTTCTCCGGTAGGTTTTGCCGAGATGACAATATCCGCGAACTCCTCAGGAGTTGAGAGACGGCCTTTATATTTCATGGTGTACTGGAAGCTTTGGTCACCCTGCTCACCGAATGCACCGGGTGCAGCCTCGATATTCTGCTCTGCAAGAGCGTATGAAATATCGGTAGGCATGAGGTTGTACTGAGCCATCACCTCCGGCTTCAGCCATATACGCATTGAGTAGTCAGCTCCGAACGCCATCACATCACCTACACCTGACACACGCTGCAACTGCGGAATCATGTTGATCTTAGCATAGTTGTCAAGGAATTCCTTTGTGTAGTTGCCGCTTTTGTCATAAAGCGAAACATTTAGAAGCATAGAGGTCTGGCGTTTCTGAGTGAGGACGCCCACCTGTGTAACCTCAGACGGAAGAAGGTTCTGGGCTTTTGCCACACGGTTCTGTACATCGACAGCAGCCATGTCGGGGTCAAAACCCTGCTCGAAATAAACGTTGATTGTTGCTGAACCGGTATTTGTAGCGGTAGATTCCATATAGGTCATACCCTCGGCACCGTTAATAGACTCTTCAAGAGGTGCTATCACCGAGTTCATCACAGCCTGGGCATTGGCACCGGTATAGCTTGTGGTCACCGAGATTGTAGGAGGCGCAATGTCCGGAAACTGGGTGATCGGCAATGAGAATAGTCCTATCAGACCGAGAAGCACGATGAAGATAGAGATCACCGTGGACAGCACCGGTCTATTGATAAATGTATCTAATTTCATGTAATTGTCTTTGCAGGATGAAACTTTGATTGGTGAAAAATTACTGAGCGGCGGGCATCTGCTGCTGCGGAGCTGCCTGAGGATCCACTGGATTGATGGTCATACCGTCTCTCAAGGTATTACCGACACCCTCTATGGCGATACGCTGACCGGGAGCGAGACCTGATTTCACTACAAAATTTTTACCATCGTTATTAGCTTCGATAATAATAGGTGTTGAAACAACCTTATTTGAGTCGTTCACAACATATACAAAACGGCGATCCTGAAGCTCGAATGTAGCTTTCTGAGGAATAACGATTACATCTGACTGAGAGTCGGGGATGATGATCTGACCTGTGCTGCCGCTGCGAAGAAGTCCGTTGGGGTTGTTGAAGAGAGCGCGAACGCTTGCAGAACCGGTAGTTGCATCAATTACACCCGACACGGTAGCCACTTTTCCTTCGAGAGGATAAATGCTGCCATCGGCGAGCTTGAGCTGAACCGCGGGCATTGAGTCAATGGCGCTCTTGAGAGAACCGTTGCCGCTAAGACCGAGAATATCTTTTTCGGTAAGAGAAAAATAAGCATATACCTCTGAGTTATCGCTCACAGTTGTGAGAGGCTGAACCGAAGAGGGAGATGCGAGGGAGCCTTCACGGTTGGGAATTTTGCCTACAACACCGTCTGAGGGAGCTGTCACCACTGTGTAGGCAAGATTCTTGCGGGCGGTAGTGAGCGCGGCTTGAGCCTGGACAAGCTGTGCCTTTGCGGTCTGAAGCTGATTGTCAGCAAGCTGATATTCGTAATTGCTGATGATGTTCTTTTCAAGAAGCTGACGCTTGTTGTCAGCGGTGAGTTGTGCGGTTGCCACTGCGGTCTGAGCAGCGTTGAGAGCCGCTTGAGCCTGCTCTACAGCAGCATTGAACTGCACTTGGTCCAGAGTGAAGAGCACCTGACCTTTACGCACTGACTGACCTTCGTCAACATGCACTTTAGTGATGAATCCTGTCACCTGAGGACGGATATCAATGTCGGTTTTACCTTTGATTGTCGCAGGATAGGTATTCTCAAGCACGGAGTTACCTGCTTCGAGGGTAACTGTTGCGATTGCGGGTACCTGACCCTGAGGCATCTGCTGCTTGCCTCCACAGCCGGTGAGAATGGCAAGGGCTGCTCCGGCAACGAGTATGCCGGTGGTTTTCAATGAACTTACATTCATACTTTTTTCCTTAAATATATACTTTATTACCAATTTGATTATCGTTGAAGAGTAGTTGAAACATCCCTGATTCAAGTCGATATTCCAAATCGGGTGCAAAGATACTCAATAGATTGCGAACATAGAATCTATCATTTGTCAAAACCCCCGTCCTATTAAACATCCTTAACATCCTTTGCCCTTTTAGCCTAACACTATGGAATTTTCTACCAACAAAACTCACCCGTCTCATCATTTTCCACAACCCTATTCCATATTTTTCACCCACTTTTTTCAAAAAAATATCTACTTTCGCATACAGATAAATACTATCAACTACAATATAAATATATGGCTGAATTTGTTGTCGGAATAGGAGAAGTGCTTTGGGATATGCTCCCGGAAGGTAAGAAAATCGGCGGTGCTCCCGCAAACTTCGCATATCATGTCTCGCAATTCGGGCTACCGGGGTGCGCTGTCAGCGCCGTAGGCAATGACGAGCTCGGAGCAGAGATCCTCACTGACTTGACCTCTAAAGAGATAAACAATGCTATCACCATAGTGCCGTTTCCTACCGGAACAGTACAGGTAGAAATTGACAAGGAGGGTATTCCCCGATATGACATCAAGGAAAATGTTGCCTGGGATAACATTCCATATACACCTGAGTTGAAAAGACTTGCGAAGAATACACGTGCTGTATGTTTCGGTTCTCTCGCCCAGCGAGGCGCCGTATCACGCGCAACAATCACCAGCTTTATTGACGATATACCCGCTAAGGAGGCCACGCTGATTGTGTTTGACATCAATCTTCGCCAGGACTTTTTTTACCCCGAACT
>CAMWYV010000062.1 GCA_947178565.1 uncultured Porphyromonadaceae bacterium
AACTTAGGTTTTACCTTCGGTCAGTTAGCCCACATTATAAATAAGGTGGAGGACAAAGAGCGTGTGGGAGTGTGCATTGATACCTGCCATACCTTCGCCGCCGGGTATGATCTGTCCACTCCCGAAGGCTACGCGGCAACATGGAGCGAATTTGAGCGTGAAGTAGGATTCAAATATCTAAGCGCCATGCATATCAATGACTCCAAGAAAGGGGTAGGCAGCAGAGTTGACCGCCATGAATCGCTAGGACTCGGTGCGATAGGCAAAGAGTTTTTCGAAATGCTGATGCGCGATCCGCGTATGGATAACATTCCCCTGATTCTTGAGACACCCAATGAAGAGATTTGGGCTGAAGAAATCAAATGGCTCTACTCACTCGTGCCGTCAGAAAGCAAATAAGCTGTAAGTAATGCCAATACCTATGTACGGCTGAAGCCCGCGAGGGGTTGCCGCCGCACCTGCGGACACTCCAAAATGCCATCTCTTGGAAACGGCAGGCACAGTTCGTGTTACAATAGAGCGTGGAGTGTAAATGTGAATTGAATCCAGATTCGGCTCTATCCCACTTATGTATGCGTCATATAGTTCGCCTGAATACCGGCGTGAAACCATATCCATGCATACTGTAACGGTGTCAAAGGCAGAATCCGGCTTTACCTTAAACTGACGTGACTCCACCTTTTTCTCCGATACATATCGGGGAGTTATGACAGTTACCGTGTCATGAACAAGCAGTGTATCGGTGTTGTAATATGTTTTGTACCCGGTACTTCCGGTATTGTAAAAGGTCATATATCCCGCTATAAAGCCGACAATTATGCCGACAAAAAGATAAGTGATTTTCATAGCAATAATTATTATGTGTGTTGTGTGTTATTGGCACAAAGGTAATATCCATTTTGCAAATATGCAAATCAGATACCACACAGCAGCGGGAAAATTCCTTAACCAACACGTAATCAAAAAAAGAGCCGCACCAAATTAATTGATGCAGCTCCTATGACCAAAATCGTCTGATAAAATTATTTTGATGCGCGTTTGCGCTCTATCTCATCAAGTATGATTTTACGTATGCGGATATGATTGGGAGTAACTTCCACATATTCGTCTCCTTTAATATATTCCAACGCTTCTTCAAGGCTGAATACTACCGGCGGAATAATTTTAGCCTTATCATCAGCTCCGGACGCACGCATATTTGTGAGTTTCTTTGATTTTGTAACATTCACAACAATATCGTTGTCTTTTGCATTCTCACCCACAACCTGACCGGCATAAACCTCCTCCTGAGGGAATATGAAGAATTTACCTCTATCCTGGAGTTTATCAATAGCGTATGCATAGGCTGTTCCACCTTCCATCGCGATTAGAGAGCCGTTTGTGCGACGCTCGATATCACCTTTCCAGGGCTGATATTCAAGGAAGCGGTGTGCCATGATAGCCTCACCTGCAGATGCTGTGAGCACATTGTTTCTAAGTCCGATAATACCTCTTGAAGGAATGTGGAATTCCATGTGCACGCGGTCGTTTTGAGTAGTCATGCTTACGAGATCACCCTTTCTGCGGGTAACCATATCAATCATTTTGCTAGAATACTCTTCCGGCACATTGATTGTGAGGAGCTCTACCGGCTCACATTTCTTTCCTTCTATCTCTTTAACGATAACCTGCGGCTGACCTACCTGAAGCTCATACCCTTCACGACGCATGGTTTCGATAAGTACCGAGAGGTGAAGCACTCCTCTGCCGAATACGGTCCATACATCCTCATTGTCTGCCTTGGTAACCCGCAGGGCGAGGTTGCGGTCAAGCTCCCTGACAAGACGGTCGCCTATATGTCGGGAGGTAACGAACTTGCCGTCGCGTCCGAAGAACGGGCTGTCATTGATGGTAAAGGTCATAGACATGGTCGGCTCATCAATAGCTATGCGAGGAAGAGCCTCCGGGGTATTGATATCGGCAACGGTATCACCGATTTCAAATCCATCGATACCGACGAGTGCGCATATATCGCCGCTGCTCACGCTATCAACCTTTTTGCGTCCCATACCTTCAAACACATGGAGCTCCTTTATACGCTGCTTAACTATAGAGCCGTCTCTCTTGCACAGAGCAATCTCCATTCCCTCTTTAAGGGTACCGCGGTGCACTCTGCCGATAGCGATACGCCCTACATAATTTGAGAAATCAAGAGATGTGATGAGCATCTGCGCGGGTCCTTCGATTGTTTCGGGAGCAGGAATGTATTTGACAATCGCATCGAGAACCGCATTGATATTATCTGTAGGGGTCTGCCAGTCCTCACTCATCCAGCCCTGCTTTGCAGAACCGTATATAGTGGGAAAATCCAACTGCTCCTCTGTGGCATCGAGATTACACATAAGGTCAAAGACCATCTCCTGCACCTCTTCGGGACGACAGTTCGGCTTATCAACCTTGTTGATGACAACAACCGGTTTTAGCCCCATCTGAATAGCTTTCTGAAGCACAAAGCGTGTCTGAGGCATAGGTCCCTCGAATGCATCTACAAGCAGCAGGCATCCGTCAGCCATATTCAGAACCCTCTCCACTTCTCCACCGAAGTCGGCATGCCCCGGAGTGTCTATGATGGTGATTTTTGTGTCCTTATAGTTTATCGAAACGTTTTTTGAAAGGATTGTTATACCCCTTTCGCGCTCCAGGTCATTATTATCGAGAATCAGCTCGCCCGTAGTCTGATTGTCACGGAAAAGATGTCCTGCAAGAAGCATTTTGTCAACGAGAGTCGTTTTGCCGTGGTCAACGTGGGCTATAATAGCGATGTTGCGAATATTCTGCATATTGATGTGAATTATCATCTAAAAAATCCGGGCGCAAAGTTAGTCTTTTTTTTCCAATCTGCGGCTATAATTATGTAACTTTGCAAAGTGGAAACCTTATCTGAAGGTTTTATGCGAATGAAAAGGTATTTAGACAATTATGAGCGAAATAAATATTCTGGGAATAGAAAGCTCGTGTGACGACACGAGCGCCGCCGTGATAACCGACGGAATTTTGCGCAGCAATGTTATCGCCGGTCAAAGTATTCATGAAGAATACGGAGGTGTTGTACCTGAACTCGCCAGCCGTGCCCATCAGCAAAATATAGTGCCGGTGGTGGATGCCGCGCTCAAACGCGCGGGGCTCACGCCAAAAGATCTGAGCGCGATTGCTTT
This sequence comes from uncultured Porphyromonadaceae bacterium, assembly GCA_947178565.1. GTDB lineage: Bacteria > Bacteroidota > Bacteroidia > Bacteroidales > Muribaculaceae > Paramuribaculum. The sequence goes on from CAMWYV010000062.1 coordinate 3,195, forward strand.
TACGCGCGGCCCGGGTCTTCTCGGATCACTTCTTGTAGGCACATCATTTGCAAAAGGAATGAGTCTGGGGCTACGGATTCCTATAATAGATGTGAATCATCTCCACGGTCACGTTCTCAGTCACTTCATTCGCAGGGAGAAAGATGACAAGGTGCCTGATTTTCCGTTTCTATGTCTTCTTGTTAGTGGAGGCAACAGCCAGATTATCCTGGTGAAGAGTGCAGAAGATATGGAGATTCTCGGCAAGACAATAGATGATGCGGCGGGTGAGGCATTTGACAAATGTGCCAAAGTGATGGGTCTCCCCTATCCCGGCGGCCCCCATATCGACCGTCTTGCGGCTGAAGGAAACAGCGACAGATTCAAATTTGCCAAACCGAGAATTGCCGGACTTGATTACAGTTTCAGCGGACTCAAAACATCTTTTCTCTACACGCTGCGTGACGAGTCAAAGGCTAATCCAAATTTTGTGGCTGAAAATATGGCGGATCTTGCTGCATCGCTCCAGCGCACTATCGTTGATATTCTCATCGACAAATTGGACAAAGCGGTAAAACAGACCGGAGTGAAAACTATTGCGATAGGAGGTGGCGTCAGCGCCAATTCAGGAGTGAGAAACGCTGTGGCTGAGTATTGCTCCAGACGCGGACTGAAAGCATTCATACCGGAGAGAGTCTTTACGACCGACAACGCCGCCATGGTTGCAATAGCCGGATATTTCAAATATATTAAAGGTGATTTCTGTACGTATGACGCTGTGCCATACGCACGGGTAAGTATATAAGCAAGATATGGAAGTAAGCATTGTAGCGATCGGTGATGAACTGTTGATCGGTCAGGTAACAGATACAAACAGCGGGAGTCTTGCCCGGATTATGGCTCCGGCAGGTTGGAAAGTCGCCGTAGTGGAGGTGTGCGGTGACAATGGTGATGAAATCCGGAGTGCGATAGACAGAGCATTTCACCGCAGCAATGTTGTGCTGACCACCGGCGGTCTCGGTCCGACCAAAGATGACATTACCAAACAGGTGCTCATGGAAATTTTCGGCGGCGAGCCGGTTGAAAACAGTGAGGTGCTTGAAAATGTAAGGAAAATAATGAGCCGCCGAGGGCTGGGGATGAATGAGCTGACTGCGGCACAGGCTATTGTGCCGAGTAGCTGCGAGGTTATCCAGAACCGGTTGGGAACAGCACCCCTTATGTGGTTTGAGCGAAACGGCAAGGTACTCGTTGCTATGCCCGGTGTGCCCTTTGAAACAGTGGGAATGTTTACGGATAAAGTGTTTCCGAAACTTCAGAAACGATTTCCGAGCAATGAGGTGATCGAACACCGCACATTTATCACTACCGGCATAAGTGAGAGCGCGCTTGCTGAAAAGCTTGCATCTCTCGAGAAATCACTATCCGAAAATCTGCATCTCGCCTATCTTCCGAATGCAAGCTATATCAGGTTGAGATTAGATGCCAAAGGTGTTGATAAAAAGACTGTGAATAAGGATGCAGATGCTGCTTGCGACCGAATCAGGACCATCGCCGGTGAATATATCGTTGCCGATGAAGACATAACACCCGCCGAACTACTTCTGAAAGAGGCTAACCGATTTGACGCGACAATAGCCACCGCCGAAAGCTGTACCGGTGGAAACATCGCCGGAGCTATTACGGCTATTCCCGGGAGTTCCAAATCTATGCTCGGAGGAGTGGTATCATACAGTAACAGCGTCAAAATCAATGTCCTCGGGGTTAACTCAGAACTGATTGACAGAAAAGGCGCAGTGTGCCGAGAGGTAGCCGAACAGATGGCTACCGGTGTGTGCCGGCTGACCGGTGCAAATATCGGAATATCGACAAGCGGCATCGCAGGTCCCGGCGGAGGTAGTGCTGAAAAACCGGTGGGAACAGTTTGCATAGCCATTGCTGTGGAAAATAATTGTGAATCCGTGACCATGCATTTTGCCGGAAACAGGCAACGGATAATCGAGCGCGCGGTTAACCACGCTATTTTAATGGCGGTGAAGATGCTGCGACACGAAAAAATAGCTGAAATCTCAAAAAAATAAATAAGGTGGCTGATATCTCAGCTATTTTACGTAAGTTTGCGATACCTTATTAAATTCTAACCAAAAAAGAAACAAATAGCGCTATGAGACTGATTATCGAGCCCGATTACGACAAAGTATCCGAATGGGCAGCAAATTATGTTGCCGCACGCATAAACGAGGCTAAACCCACCCCTGAGCATCCTTTTGTGCTCGGATGCCCTACCGGCAGCTCCCCTCTCGGCATGTATCGTCACCTTATCAAACTTTGCAAAGAGGGTAAGGTAAGCTTTAAGAATGTAGTGACTTTCAATATGGATGAATATTGCGGCATTCCAAGAGATCATGAACAGAGTTACTACACATTCATGTGGACTAACTTCTTCAATCAGATTGATATTCTTCGTGAAAATGTGAATATTCTCAATGGCAACGCGGAGAATCCTGAAGAGGAATGCGCACGCTACGAAGAGAAAATCAAGAGCTACGGCGGTATCGACCTTTTCTTAGGCGGTGTAGGTCCTGACGGACATATCGCATTCAACGAGCCTGGTTCTTCACTCACCTCACGCACTCGCATGAAGACTCTCACCCGTGATACCATTATAGCAAACTCACGCTTCTTTGACAACAATGTTAATCTGGTTCCCAAGACTGCTCTTACTGTAGGCGTAGGTACAATCATGGCTGCAAAAAGCGTATTGCTTATTGTAAACGGTCACAACAAGAGCCGTGCCCTTCATCATGGTGTAGAGGGGGGCATCAGCCAGATGTGGACAATATCAGCCCTGCAGATGCACCAGAAAGCGCTTATTGTTGCTGACGAAGCTGCCTGTGAAGAGCTGAAAGTTGGCACATACCGCTACTACAAAGATATCGAGGCTGCAAATATAGACCCCGCTACTCAGCTCTGACTGAGATAAGTTCAAAAAATAACTCCTGCAATCCGATATCGGATTGCAGGAGTTATTTTTATCAGGTGTATTATTTTATATCCACACTTGCTCCGGGTGTATATATAAAATGAATGTCTGAACTATCTCCGGGAATAGTGCTCAGAAAAGTTTTTGCCTCATCTTTCATTCCCCAGAAATGCATCGGGAAGAAATTATCTACCTTTATATCCGTAAGAAACTCCCTGGCGCCTTCGCCAAAGTCGGTTCCCATTCTGGGATCGACCGGAAACATTGCGATGTATATAGTCGGATTCTCGCCTGATATACTGTTCAATGCCTTTTTAAAAGCCAGCTCAGATTTCTTGACTTCTGTTGAATCTGAATCATCTTTCCAGTGCCACAGGTTCAGGTCTCCTGCATGAAAGATTTTCTTACCTCCGGAGGTCTCTATCATGAAACTTACCCCACTGTCAGTAGAGGGATATGCTACAACACTTATGCCTCCGGGAAGACCCTCTATCCGGTCTCCGGCACTCATTCCGGCAACTTCAAGAGTCGAAGGAATAT
>CAMWYV010000063.1 GCA_947178565.1 uncultured Porphyromonadaceae bacterium
CGCAAAGGGTTCTCGCAGAGGCTATGGCGCGGATATTCAGAGATAACGCATTAGGCGGCATGGTTGCGGCATTGGAGGGGGTGTGACGTATTTTTACCATGGCGCGGTACTGATTTTATTTGCACTATGTTTCTGAAGAATAAACCCACACTATTATCAGATGCGGCTGTCGTCCGTCAGGAGACGGCAGACAGGCACAATACGGCACAGCGCGTCGGCAGTTTGCTTATCGATATTATAAACAGTATCGATGCAACCTTTACTGCAATAGATGATTATATTCAGCAGCTTGTGTCGAACGCCGTTGCGAATATGCCGGGAAATTCAGGCACTGCCGATATCGATTTGACGTTATACGCCACCCGCTCATGGGTTCAGTCACAGGGGTATCTAAAGAAACATCAGGATCTGAGCGACTATGCAACCCGTACATGGGTGCAATCACAGGGGTATCTGAAGTCGCATCAGGATATATCGCATTTACTCCCAAAAGAGACATTTGATTCAATGTTCGAGCTGGTGACTCCGGAGGAAGGAGACCCGTATATCCGGGCGAAGTATTCTTTTGCGAGTGTCGGTGAGATTGTCAACCATGCGTCTGACGGTCTGATAGTCGGCAGTCATTTACTCGGGGCGGTGGATATCACCGCACCGGAGGAGGGTCAATCGCTTGTGTATCGCAACGGCAGGTGGGTTAACGAGAGTGTGGCTTACGGCGGTGGTGGCTTGGATGAAGCTCAGCTTGCGAGCTATCTGAGCAGCCATGGTTATGTGACTGATGATATTCTGGGGGATTATGTGACTCGAAATACCGCTCAGAATATCGCGGGGCAAAAGACTTTTGAAAAACCGATAACTATAATCGGTTCGCCTGCATGGTATCCTGCCGTATATTTCAACGTGCCGAATCAGACCTACATATCCAAATTACAGATGGATAGTAACGGTTGGATTAATGCACTTGCATATAACGACACTGATTTCACAAGATACCGCCCGCTAAAAGCGGCTTCATTCGTCAGATACGGCGGCACCTCAGCTCAGTTTCTGAAGGCGGACGGTACGATTGATGCGACCGCGTATCTCAACAAAGCGGGTGACACAATGACGGGTAATCTTGTCATAAATCCATCCAATACAAATACCGGATACAATGAGGGTATAAGAATAAACGAGCATACCACAACAAAGTGGGCATCTCTGTATCTGGGAGGCGCACAAGGTTCTGTTCAAGGCGCTTCCGGCAATGCTTGGCTTATCGGCGTGAATCCGGACAAACATCTAATCATAAGGTCACAACCACATGACGGAATAGATACACACCTCCGCATAACTCAGTCCGAAATGCTGTGGAAAGGCGGTAAGGTATGGTGTGCAACCAATGACGGCACGGGTAGCGGACTGGATGCAGATTTGCTGGACGGGTATCATTCGGCTGATTTTATGAGGAGCAATGCGTATGCTCCAATGGATTTAAATAATGCTGTAACCGCCGGCTCCTACCGATTGGAGAGAGATCATACCAACAATCCGACAGGAAATTATAGTCAGTTGCTTGTAATACACGGTGCTGCTGATACAATCGCACAAATGATATTCCCTTATGCAAGTAGCACGGGTTTTCTTCGTACAGGCAACCCTGTAAACAATACAACCGGAAAATGGAATGGTTGGCGAGAACTCGCATTTGTAGATTCCAATATTGCAAGTGCTACCAAGTTGCAGACGGCTCGAAGCATCTTCGGAAATAACTTTGACGGCTCGAAGGAGGTCACCGGTCCACGTGTTCAGGTTGACGGACAAATGATGGCACCGAATTGCCCTAACATAATGTTTCATATCCCCAACGTTTGCTACACTCAGATTCAGATGGAAGGGAACGGTGCACTGTACATCCGCGACGGTGGTAGTCAGACAGGTGCACTCAAAGACCTTTGTCTTGGCTCTGTTTATGCGAACAATTGGTTCAGAAGTACAGGCAATACAGGTTGGTATAACGAGACTTACAAGGGTGGTATTTATATGAGCGATACCACTTACATCAGGACGTATGGCGGCAAGAGTTTCTACTGCGACCAAGCTATACAGTCAGGTTCGCACATGCTTGTCGGGGCTTCGTTATCGCTTCTTCAGACCGGTGGTGTCGGTCACGGCATATCTTTGTACGGCGGTGCAGATAACGTTCAGAAATACGGTATCCTATTCGGCAAAGCGGCTAATTTCGGTAAGCATGGAAGTATGCAGGGTGAATGGGCTACTTATTTCACGATGGATGGACCAACTGACCGCGGATGGTGCTTCCGACATACCACTGCCGGCATCGTCGCATCTATTTCAGCGGGCGGTAATCTGATGGTAAACGGCGAGATGACAAACCATTCCGATAGAAGGTTGAAACACAATATAGCCGATGTGAGGGTTTCGGAAAGACTTCGCCCGGTAAGTTTCACGAAGGATGGGGCAAGACACGTCGGGCTTATCGCTCAGGAGGTTCAGGAGTTGTGTCCGGAGGTGGTTCGCACCGGGGATGATCCACAACACCTGTTGAGCTTGAATTATGTTGGTGCGCTATGCTACGGTATCGCCGGCGTTTATGCTGAAATAGATGCCCTGAAAGCCGAGATAAGGCGTTTGAAAAATCTTTTAACCCGTTAACACATTTGCCATGGTACTAAGCACTACAAATCTGAAAGATACTGATATAATGACGGCGCTCGGCATATCCGACCACCGGCATTCCTATATATGCAGTAATGAGCACAAAAAATTAAATATATGGTCTTATCGGAAGCCCACTATTTATAACGAGAATGATTCATTGTCAGACGCTGAATTTCAGGGGCAATATTCCGAAATAGCAAGGGGCATTTACTGTGGTATATCAATGGGCACGAATAATGGCAGGTTGAAGGAGTTGTTGGAGTGTACTTTTACCTACCATCCACCGACAGGAGGTAATGCCGATCCGTTCAGGGTTGGTGATTTCCGCGGATATGACACGGCGGCTGTACCTACCCCGACCGGCAACATCGTTTCACCTATCAATTACGGCAGCCGCGAACAGGGTATAGTGGTTGAATTCAGCTACAATCCGAACAACACTACAGGTGTGAATCTCAAAAGATTCTTTGAAAGCGGATATTCCAACCTCTCAGGAATAGCGGAGAACATTGATAACTGTTATCTCTGCATTATAGTGGCGAATCCGAACAGAACTCAATACGCTTATAAAGCTCTGACAAATTGGGATACCAAAACAATTACACCGATTAAGCATAATGGCGGATATGTGGCTCATTGGTTTACCTCGCTGCTTGAAAGCGATTGCCCGGCACTGTTCAACGGTAAAAGCAACAGCATCTACCATGCGAGCTTATTTCTTGTGTCAACATTGACACCGCAAGATCAGTATTCGCCGAAAACATTGTCACAATGGACGGCACAGGCTTATGACAGCACGGCAAATACACCTCAGGGGTGTATCGGGGTGCCGCTTGCCCTCAATATACCGGTAACCATGTATAATGTTATCGAGGAAGCGGGCAAACCGGAAAACAAAGCGGTAATCACAACCGGCATGACAGCGAATGCCAGCGGCTTCACAATTGCTTGGACGAAGAATAAAGACACTTACTCCAGTGTTTATGTCAATATCGAGGCTGGCGGTTATCCTTACGGTAGTTACAGTATTAACAGAACGTTAGCCGTGTCGCAAAGCAACGGCACATGGTTTTTCGACTGGAACAGCCTGCATATCGACACAAGCTACAAGAACGGTACTTTAATCACGGTGAATGTAAGGATATATCCAAATTCATCTACCAATGAATTTAACCGAATATGGGAGGCAACATACACAACAACCTGGAATTATTCGCTTGACACCGGTCCCGTGTAATTACTGAAACTTCTTTTAATAACTAAATAACTGAACATTATGAGTGAATTGAAATCATCAAAATTGACAAAGACAGCATCATCGGTAACATACAGCAATCGCGATGATGACTCACGCAAGCTGACAATCAACGCGGATTTCAGCTTCGGCGAGAAAGGTGAGATTACGAGTATCGACGGAGGCAATGTATCTGATAAAAACGGGTTGACTGTCGCCACATTTAGCCGCAATGCAGCTATGCCGGGTATCAATTTCAGATTCCACACCGACGATGTGGCGAAGATGCAGGAGGTAATAGCTGAGGTGAATAACTTCATCATGGAGGTCAGCAAGGAAGGCGGTGAGGTATGAAAGTGAAAGAACTGTCACCGCTGGTGGCGATGCTTGCCGGCTGCACCTTCGCGAAAATGGAAAGTGCTGTAAAGGTTAAGGCTCACAAGGCTTACCGCGCCCTCAAAGGCAAAGTCGCCGAGTATGACGATGCTGTTAAGGATGCGGCTGAAAAGTTTAAGCCTGATGGCTATGATGAGTTGCTCAGAAAGGTTCGCCTCCGTGCGACTGTGGATGAAGCTCAGAATTTTAACGCCATGACTGCCGCTTTTAACAAGGAGGTAGAGGAAGCGACTAAGGAACTGGGAGATGTTGAGCTTGACGTTCTTCTCGATGACTCTCAGAAACTCACGGAAGAAGAATTTTATGCCGTTGCCGACAGTAACGACAGGCTGAGCTGTGAAGAGATAGAACGGCTCAGAAAGATAATGTGCTAAATAAATTACGGCTATGAGACATTTGAAACAAGAATTTGACAAGCTGACATTCAAGGAGGTGTTGCTGTATTCAATAACCATAGTGGTATTGATAGCTGCATTCACACTCCTTTTTATGGGAATGTTTATCCCTCCGGAAGGAGAGATACATGAATCGGTGCTGACTGCGTTTGGGTTGATCCTGCTGTTCGTGGGTTCACTGCTCGGGGTGAATATGCACTATGCAAATCAGCTCTCCATATTCAAGGAAAAGGCTTATGAGATAATGCAGAAGGAATCCCCACCGCCTGCATATTAATAAAAGAGCCGACCGAAGCCGACTCAAATACCCGTTGAAGGATATACTTTCCGTTTACAAATATAGTAACTTATGAGGAAAATAACACATATAGTCGTGCATTGCACGGCTGGTAATCAGAAGAACAAGGCTGCGGACATTGTGAACTACCACACAAATACGCTGAAATGGAAGGTGCCCGGTTACCACTTCATCATGGAGGCAAGCGGCAAGGTTGTGCAGGTTCTTCCGGTGGAGCAGCCGAGCAACGGTGTAGCCGGACATAACTCACATATAATTAATGTGAGCTACATCGGAGGTGTCGATACATCCAAACCGGGACTTCCCCCTATCGACAATAGAACTCCGGAGCAGAAAAGTGCACTGGTAGCTCTTCTTAAGACGTTAAAGCAGCATTTCCCGGAAGCTGAGATTGTGGGGCATCGTGATTTTAATCCAGGCAAGGCGTGTCCGAGCTTTGACGCGAGAAAGGAGTATGCAGGGCTATGAGAAGGGGTGAGATTGCCGCACTGGTGCTTGCCGCACTGTGTACTGTATTTATAGTATTCTATGCTATAAATGTGGCGAAAACCGGGGATATTCCGGAGCGAGAAGTAGAGATTGCCACAACGGTTGAGATAGATACATCGCGCGTCATCGCGCCGACATCGATACTTGCTGTAACTGCCGGGGAGAAGGTGGTAAAATTACCGAGGCATAAGAAGCCGACACAAAAAAACAACGTTGAAGCTGACAGCTCACTCGCCATTGTTGACAGTGCGGAGGTGATTATTCCTGTCGAGCGCAAGGTGTATCAGGATAGCAATTTCAGAGCGGTGGTTAGCGGTTACGATGTTTCGCTTGACACAATCGAGGTGTATTCCCGGCACGAGATTACAACTATTCGGCATACGGTTACAACTCCCAAAAGGTGGGGGATAGGACTTGTAGCCGGCTATGGCTATACACCGCACGGGTTTCAACCCTTTGCCGGAATTGCAATAACATATAATTTGATTCTTTTCTAATCTGTTGTGATTTTGTTATATTAATTGTAAGGTAGGCTGCTTGCCCGCGAGGGTAGGCAGCTTTTTTATTGTTAAACACACCTGCCTGTGAAGGCGGGGGATTTAAAAAAAAAAATCATCTTGCAGTAATCTTTTTATGTGTTTCGTTTGTTTAATACGAAAATTCGTACTATCTTTGTGGTGTCAAATTAACAAACCAACTACAATGAGAAAACGAAAAGAAAAAATCAAACTGACAGAAAAAGAGGAAGAGCTGATAATGGCAATCCGAAACTACCGACTTAGCTTTCCTAACGGTTATCCGCAACTGCTCTACTTCATTCAACAATTGGTTGACGAACTGACAGATTTACCTTAACAAACAGCCCTCCCTCCACGGAGGGGGGCTTTAAAATTTAACAATATGGAAATAGTTCTACAAGAAAAGAAACTCATTCAGGACGTGAAGAGTAAAATGTCGGATATACTCGTGGCTATATCATGGCGTGAAATAGCGAGAACCTATTTTGGAAAGTCAAGCTCCTGGCTTTACCACAAACTTGACGGGATAGACGGAAACGGTGGTGCCGGTGGATTTACTCCGGAGGAAGCGGAGCAACTGAAGGGCGCGCTGTGCGATCTATCCGACCGGATCAGGAGAGCGGCTGACTCAATCTGATTGCCTTGTTAATTTGACAAATGTCCGCTAAGGC
>CAMWYV010000064.1 GCA_947178565.1 uncultured Porphyromonadaceae bacterium
AAAATTGAGGACGCGAGAGAAAATCTTCAGTCTTTTATAATACACGATGATAGTAGAACGCATCAAGACTTTGAAAGAAAAATTGCAGAATGCTTTGCATTCGGCGAAAGGTAAGGATGCTGTTCTCTATCTGATGTGTGTATGCGTAGCTTTTATATTTTGGATACTTCTCTCACTTGATTCGGAAGTTCAACGAGATTATGAAGTACCGTTGGAAATTGTTGATGTGCCTGATAGTATCACCCTCATAGGCAATGTTCCTTCTTATTTTGGAGTCTCGGTGCAGGGAAAAGGTTCTCAGTTAGTGAGATTCTTATGGGGAAAGCCTGCTCCGGTTAAGATATCTTTTAATGAAAATGTTTCAGAAAAGAGCATTTTATCTCTTTCGAAACTCAAGATTGACAGCCGTTTAAGAGACTATTTTGGTGGTGGAGTACAGATAACTGCAGTCCGCCCGGATACTATCCGAATTCCGTTCACCTCGTCTCCTGGAGTATTATTACCTGTTGTTATTCAGGCAGATGTACATCCCAGTTTGCAAAGTGTGATAAGTGGTAAGCTGAGAGCCAGTGTCGATTCTGTAAGAGTTTTTGGAGTACACGGAGTACCCCATTCTCTCAGGTATGTGCAGACTGAGTATTTCAGTCGCTCCGGTCTGACCGATACTACTGTGGTTGAAGTGAGTATCGAGCCGGTTAAGGGACTAAGAATTATACCTGATAAAATTAAAGTAACGATTCCGATAGAGCCTCTTATTCTTAAAACACGTTCAGTTTTGGTTGAGCGAGTAGGGCTACCGCACAATACAGGATTGATTACGTTCCCGGCACGGGTTGAAGTGAATTATCTCGTCCCGATGAGCGAATACAACAAGGATTTCCCCATTACGGCATTCGTGGAATATTCAGATGTTAACCACACAACACAAAAAGCGAAGGTACATCTTTCCGGGCTTCCTCAAGTATGTCAGAATATCTCTGTCGTGCCTGATAGTGTGGAATATATCATAGAGCGCACAAATCACTGATTTTAATATGGCTTTGATTGCTATAACCGGTGGAATCGGGAGCGGCAAAAGTGTTGTTTCAAGAATTCTTTCAGCATTGGGCTACTCTGTGTATGATTGTGATGTGAGAGCAAAACAAATAATGGATAAAAGCTCCGAAATAAAGTCGTATATTTCAAAGCATATCTGTCCGGATGCAATTACTTCTCATGGAGATATTGACCGAGCTGTTTTAGCGCAAGTTGTTTTCAATGATTCAGGTAAACTTGAGTTACTGAATAGTGTGGTTCACAATTCGGTTAAAAGCGATTTGACAAACTGGGCTTCTGATAAACCAATCGCTTTTGTCGAGACTGCTATTTTATATCAAAGTGGGTTAGATATGATGGTGGACTGTGTTTGGGAAGTCACAGCACCTGAAGAAATCCGCATCTGCAGGGTAATCAAACGGAATAATATCACAGCAGAACAGGTAAAGGCCAGAATAAAATCGCAGGATGATTTTGTCGTGACAAGAAAGCATCCTGCTATTCTGTTAATTGAGAATGATGGAACCATCCCGCTATTACCTCAGATACTTACTCTTCTTGCAACTCCCTAAAGGTAAAAGAGTCAGCATCTCGCCATGGACTGAATCTGTTGCGGTCAATATTCATTTTTTCTATGTCAAGTGTACAGTATATAATCTCATTGTCCAGCCTTACAGAAATATCTTTGCCCCAATAGTTAAATGCAAATGAATCTTCGGCGGGATATTCGCCGTATTCATCGCAGCCGCTTCGGTTACACCCTATTACATAAGCCTGATTTTCTATAGCACGTGCTATGAGCAGGTGTTTCCATGCATATGCTCGCGAATGAGCCCAGTTTGCCGGTACTATCAAAACATCATACTTAAGATTGTGATTCCTTAACCAGGCGGGGAAGCGGACATCATAGCAGATAGCCATCATTATCTTCCAGCCTTTGAACTCGATAACTTCGGGGAGTCCTTTTCCAGCATGAAATATATTCTGCTCACCGCCCATAGTAAATAGATGGTGCTTATCATAATAGTGCGCTGAGCCATTCGGTTTTATAAAAAATGAACGGTTGAATATTTCATTGTTTTCATTGCATACAAAACTACCGCAGATTGCTATTTTATATGAATCTGAAAGTTCTTTCAGTCTGCTGACAGTGATGCCATCTATCGGTTCGGCAAGAGATGCCATGGTTTCAGCATCTTTTTTAAAGCCCGTTGAAAATAACTCAGGGAGAACCAATATATCCACATACTCATCCAAGTTTTTTATGTTGGATTCAACATTGGCAATGTTAACTGTTGGTTCTCCAAATACAATATCAAGCGGAGCAACAGCTATTTTCAGAAACGGTTTTCGTTTTTCACTCATTCTGCTGAAAATTTATCAGGATAGCGACCTTTGAATGGGCGGTAATAATCTTTTATTGCCTTCATATCCGCTTCGGCATCGCCGGTGGGTATAAATGTGCGTTCTATGATTATATCTTTAGCGGAATAATCTATCGCACCGAGCACAATAGGTATTTTTGCACCGTATGCAATATAAAGAAAGCCGGAACGCCATTTATCGGTTCTGCTTCTCGTACCCTCCGGAGTTATAGCGAGAGACATTGATTCAGAGCTATTATATTTTTCAATAATAGTGTCAACAAGTGAACTTCCTTTCTTTCGGGGCACTGGTATTCCACCCAATGCCCTGAAAATACATCCCAATGGGAAGAAAAACCATGATTCTTTCATAAGGAACCCAGCTTTTCTTCCAACAGATGCGTATGCGAGCTTTCCGAGAATAAAATCCCAGTTGGATGTGTGGGGAGCTACGCAGATAATACATTTAGGATAGTCAGGGACTGTAATGTTTACTTTCCAACCGGCTATCCTCAACAGTAGTCTGGAAATACTCATTTTATGTCAGCTCAATCCTTTTTGTGGGGGAGAGCGTTGTTCATTTGCTTCACAATCTCCTGAATATCTTTGCTGAATTCTGCATTTATCGAAGCAAAAGCCTTGTTAGTGAACTCAGTTTTAGCTTTATTGTATGCTTTAAGAGATTCAAAATCCTTAGGTAGTTTGTCAAATGTCACATTAACTCTTGAAAGTGTCTCTTCCTGAAGATCGGCGATTTTGATGAGGGCATCATTCATGGCTTCGCGGTTAATGCCGTCAACAATATATTTTGCGAGAGCACACTCAGCGGCTATATCACCGCAAATATAGCGTATCTGTTTCTTGAGTTGTCTTTTGTTAGCCATAATCTATTATTTAATATAGTTAGTGTTGTTCAAAATTATACGCTTCAGCGCATTGTATGTGGGAGATATCGATTCGTGCCGGTCCTTATCCTCAGTTGGGCTTTCTTTTACTTTGGGATTGGAAGTAGCTAGAAAAGCACCATATTCATAAGATCTTACCTCCTTTAAAAGTGCGGCTGCACTCAGACCGGAATGAGCGGTCACATCATATCCGTATTTATCTTTTAGTAAATTCCGGGTAGTGTTAATATCATCCTCTGTAATAGTAACAGATGAAACAGGTGTTTTGCTCGTTTTCAGCAGTTCTTCTACTCTGACGCTATTGATAGGAGCGACATCAGGATTTTCCGGATAAGCTGCAACTATTCTTTTGATTGGCAACCCCATCTGATTTGCTATCAGTATAGCGGATAGATTCGCAAGGTTACCGCAAGGTACCGAGATAACGATATTATCAGGATCCGCACCATCTTCTACCATTTTTGCCCGGATATAGAAATATTGAATTACTAATGGCAAAAGTGAAGAGATGTTTATAGAATTGGCAGAAGTGAGAATAATATTTTCTCTAAGTGTTTCATCTATCAGAGTTGAACGCATTATGGCAAGACAATCTGCCGATGAGCCTCGTACTTCAACCGGTATAATGTTGCTCCCTAAATTCAGTAATTTGTATCGAATGTCGGGTTTGATTCTTCCTTTAGGATATACGATTACAATTTTGAATTTATCTGATTTGGAAAATGCTTTTGCCACAGATAGTCCATAGTCGGAGGGAGAGTAGGCGAGAATAGTGACTTTGCTGTCGGTTGACGGATTGAAGAAAAGATTGAGAAATTCAGCCATGAATCCTACACCGAGATCTTTAGATGAGCCGGAAGGTCCATGAAATAACTCTGCGGAAAACAGGTTACTGCCGGGGAGAGGAACAACCGGGATGGGGTAGTTGGCAACAGCGGTAATTATATCTTTCAGCTGCTCGGATGAGATCTCGTCTCCTATGAGAGTGGATAAAACAACGTAAGCAATATCGCTTAACGACATTTCGGGCATATTACGAAAAAAAGCACTCGGTACCAAAGGTATATCAGCCGGTAGATATAAACCTCCATCTTCGGCAATACCATTGATTACAGCTTCCCGAAAAGGAATCTTTACAGAATTGTTGCCGGTACTGTAATATCTCATGTCGGTTTGTTTAACGGCAAAGATACTACTTTTAATTAAGCGTAAAAACCTAATTGAGTTTATTTAACTCAAAGCTTCCGTGGAATATTTGGTTCTGTTTGTCAGGAAAAAGTGATAATAATAACCGCGGTCAAAAATTCCGCCATTGGAATCGCAAGCCATAAGCCTTTTTCACCCAGCAAGGCTGGAAGAATAACAAAAGAAGGTATCAGCAACACTATACCTCTCAGCAATGTATAGATGATTGATCGTACCGCCTTTTCAAGACTTTGGTAATATCCTATGAAAGTGATATTGACAGCGAAAAAAAGTGAACATATCGAGAACATCGGTAATCCGCTTGTGGCTATTGCAAACGCCGGCTCTTCCGGAGAAAGGAATGCGAGCACAATAGGTATGGCACCTGCTGAAATACCGAATGTCACTGATAAACCGCAAATCAGGGCTGCAAGCAGAGATACTTTTAGGGTCTGCCGTACTCTTTCATTATTATTTGCACCGTAATTAAAACTTATTATGGGTTGTGCCGATTGTGCTACCGCATTGGCTATGGAAAAGACTACCGGAAATAGATAGCAAGCTATTGAATAAGCTGCAACGCCTTGCTCTCCGAGCTGCGATAGAAACCTATAATTCCCTGTTATCATCATAATACTCATAGCAATCTCGGTTAAAAAGGTTGCAAAACCTATTTTGGTCATATAGCAAACATTTCTGAGTGTCAGCAATAAGCTTTTACGGGAGGATTTCAATTTATAAAATTTCAGCTTATCTGAAAACCAGAAAAAATAGGATAGAGCCATGAGACCTCCAACTACACAGCTTATAGAAGTGGCAACCGCCGCGCCTTTGACTCCCATTCCCATCGGGAAAATCATAATATAATCTAAGATTATATTCAGAACGGCTGGTATTGCCTGACACCACATCGCATATTTTGGAGAGCCGTCGAGACGAATAAGCATCATTCCTATGCACTGAATCATTACGAATATCAGTGATGGAGCAAGGAATAGCATATAATCCAATGCATTGGATTTTAAATCTGTGCTGCACCCCAGCAATTGCAGTGTCCATTCTGGTGCAATCAGAATAACAGCAACCATCAGAGACGCAAGAACAGTGGCTGCGATAAATCCTTGAGTCATTATTATTTTCGCAGCTTTAATATTACTTTCCGACAATTTAATACTCGCAATAACTGAGGCTCCTATGCCGAACATAAGCCCTATACCTGTGGCAATCATGAAAGTCGGAGCTACAATATTGACAGACGCAATGCCTCCCGCGCCAACACCGTGTCCTACAAACATACCGTCAATCACCGTGATAAGCGAGGTGAATATCATGCCGATGAGAGTAGGGAAGAAGATAGCGCGGAAAAGCGAGCCTATCTTCATAGTTCCGAAATCGAGTTTATCCCTATCCATGAGAATAAGACTCTAAGTTTACCGGATGTTTGCAATAGAGATAATATCAGCGAACACACCAGCAGCGGTCACTTCCGCCCCGGCTCCGTAGCCTTTGATGACCATAGGGTAGTCATGGTATCTCTCGGTGGTAATGAGTATAACATTGTTGCTGCCTGCAAGATTGTAGAACGGATGATCAGGAGCAATCGCCTCAAGTCCAACAGTAGCGTTTCCATTATCGAGACATGCAACAAACCTGAATCGGAGCCCTTTCTGGTTGGCATCCGCTCTTTTTTTCTCAAATTCCGTATCCAGTCTTACAACATCATTCAAAAAATGCTCAACTGAGCCGTGAAAGAGTTCTTCCGAAAGAAGAGGGTTAATTTTGATGTCCTCCATTTCAATGCGGTATCCCGCTTCACGAGCGAGAATAACGAGCTTGCGCATCACATCGGTGCCGCTTAGGTCAATTCTCGGATCGGGTTCACTGTATCCCGCATCCATAGCTCCTCTGATAGCCGCACTGAATGAAATGTCCTTGCTCAGCTCATTAAATATGAAATTTAGTGTGCCGGATAATACAGCTTCAATTCTCAATATTCTGTCACCGGAATTAATCAGCGAATTGATCGTGTTGATAATAGGCAACCCTGCTCCGACATTTGTTTCAAACAGGTACTTGACATCCTTATTTCTGGCAATGCTCTTGAGTTTGAGATAATGCT
>CAMWYV010000065.1 GCA_947178565.1 uncultured Porphyromonadaceae bacterium
CTCAATGACTGTACTACATAATCAAGCACAACGAGGTTTCTTGTAGCCCAGCGTTCCCTTGCCTGCTGGGTAACAAAGCCGATAGCGCTGACAACAAGTCCTACAACAGTAGTCGCAAATGCTACCTGCATATTATAAGCCATTGATGCGATATCGCCGGTGGCAAGACCGACAAGAGCCGGTCCCATTGGAATGAGAGTGCCCATGAGACCAAGAATAGGTCCCATTTTGGTCAGTATTTTCGAACCGGCGATATTTTTCTCGGCAGCAATTTCATACTCGGAAACTATAAGCTGCATCCTGGCTTCATTTCCTTTTTCAGAAGCCACTTCCTTGAGATACTTGTTAATGAGAGATGTTCCCGAAGCAGGCATAGCTTCAATATTCTCCAATATCTGTGAGGGTAGAGCTGTAGTAATCTTTTCCTGAAGCATAACGGAGGTTTTGCGTTCAACCATATACTGACTGAAAAATGCCCCGATAAGAATTAGTGCCCTTATAAAGAAATATATAAGGAGAACAATAACCGGTACGAGTAGTCCGGTAGAAATCCAGTAGAGAATGTTAGAAATAAGATTCATTTTAATATTTTGTTTTTACGGTTAAACATTAATATTCCTACAGCCGCACCGAGGATAAACATTACAGATACAGCGCATAGTGCTGTAATATGAGGTTCATTGACACCGGCAACAGCCGTCCTTCCGTTAACAGTGGTTATTATACCGAGAAAAGCTATTATGCAGTTGGTGTAAAATGTAAGTTCAAGGCGCATGGATTTGCCGGGGAGAAGCATTTTCAAGCCACAAGCCATAAGTGGAAAGCAGATTAAAATGGCAATGGCAAGAGATACTGAAATTTTATAAAAACTCATACCGGGGATGGAAAAAATCAGTTCAACAAGGCAAGCAGCCATAACCGGGAAAATAAGAACTCCCGGTATATATTTCAGAATTCCGGTGCAAATTCTATCCTTCAGTGAAGATCCTCTTTTAGCAATGCTGATGCAGAAAGCTATCTGCAGGGCAACGTCTATTGTGAGGATAACAGCGACATCAAGCATTATATCCGGACTTGAAATCCATGTGGAAATGCCTGTCTTCGACTGACTCGTAACAAAATCGGTGGAGAGTAATATAGTCCCGGCGATGACAGCACATTCGCATATACATGGCAGCCATTTCATAAATGTCAGCTTCAGCGCGAAACTGAGGCATACGGCAAGCATTATAAAAATGATAGCTGTTTCCATTGTCAATCGTTTTCTTTTCTGCGCTTCAGTACAATAAAGATAATTACGAGGCATATAACAACACCCACTGCAACAAGAGTTCCACTTATGTGGCTTGTTGATTTCTCTATATCATTCAGTTCCTCTTTCTGCATAACCATTCCGTCCGAGGCATCAATATTCTCGTTTCTTATTTTTGCTACAGATTCATTATAGTTTTTCGCAGTTTGCGCATCGACATTAGCAGCGATGAAATCACGCAGCTTGGAGTTGTTGCAAACAAATCCGCTGCATGAAGGCTTGTACTCGTCAACTATCTCAGTGTGCAGTTGGGCAAGAGTTGAAATCTGTTCCTCGGATGCCTGCCACATACCTTTTCTTGCGGTTTCAAGCATCACGGCAGTAATTTCCTGCAGAGCTGCGGGATTGACATTCTTGAAATAATCTTTTGTGCCGAGATTGTTCACATCACAGACATAAGTATCATAAATGTTATTCCATAACTCATTGTCAATCACATCCGGCTTCATGACATTCCATCCGTAGGTATTGCGGACAACATCTGCTATTGATGATGCGTCTCCGGCACTACCGCTCATTTTTTCGCGAATATATGCGGGATTGAGAATTGTAGAACGGCTCTCGATACCGATGGCTTCTTTAACATCCTGCATTTTTGCACGGTTGCGGTTCCTGTAGTCGGCAAGATAGGCATCAGGGTCTTTACCGGTAACGTTTCGCACGGCGAGATTCATACCCCCCATAAATTCATACACATGGTCAAGGCTCAATGCTCCCCATGTGTTGCTTTGTCTTGGCTGTACAACCGCATCGGTACGGGTTAGGGCGGCTTCAAAGGCGTAATCGCGCATCTTTTCCCAATCCTCTTCCGAACCATATATCGCTCCCATGTTATGGATGTATGTTTCAGCTATTTCGCTATCATCTTCCCAACGGTCACCGGCTTCAACCATCTCCTGAATGCCGCTGCCGTAGCTGCCGTTGACTCCACCGAATACCCTTGCCGTAGATAGTTCACGTGCTTCTTTGGGGGATATTCCTCTATCAACAAGATGGCGCTCGGATTCAGTAACACCCTCTTTCACATAATTGGGATAGTTGTCATTTTCAGCATTAGCAGCCATTTCCACGGCACGGCTTATGAGAAACAGGCGTGATGCTGCAAGGTCACGGAGCTGACCTGATGTCTGCACAACCACATCTATACGGGGACGTCCAAGTTCCTCTGAAGAAATTAGTCTCAGGTCGGTAACTCTGCCAAATGGATCACGAAGCGGTTCGACCCCGAGCATATACAGTATCTGAGCTATCGTTGCTCCTTCAGTCTCGATAAACTCGCTGCTCCACAGGGTATAGCTTACTTTTCTCGGCAATGAATCACCGTGTGCCTCACGGTAAAGTTTGAGAGTGTTGTCAGCAAGAGATTTACCTTTCTCCCAAGCTACTTCCGAAGGTGTTTCCTCCGCATTGATAGCAAACATGTTGCGTCCTGTAGGTAAAATCATAGGATTAAGCACCGGATCGCCTCCGGAGGTGGGATTTATATATCTGCCGTTGAGGGCATTGATAACAGATGAAAGCTCGTTTTCAGGACTTGAGAGCAGGGCATTGTAATATTTTGTTACATTTCTGATAGTGCGTTCAATCTCCATAATAGCGGTAGCTTTGTCAATTTCAGCCTGACTGTGTCTTGGTGAAGACATCATGGGCATTTGAGGCTTACCCGACTGTTTGCCGGAATCGTTTTTCTTCATAGCGGAACTCATTTTGGCAAGAGCCGTTGAATCAGCACCCATTTTCTTAGCCATCTCCAATGCTTTGTCCGGAGATACCCCCGCGCTTTTCATCATCTTTTTCATTGCGGCTCCGGGAGTTTCTTTTCTATCGGCAAGTTTGGCGGTAGGCTCTTTCGAAGGCATAGATGAGCCCATGACCATCATTTTTGAAAACAGGTCTTTCAAGCCTTCCACGTCCGCTGAAGTATGACGAGCTTCCTGAAGTTCGTCGGCAGTGATTCCGGCTATACGGCAAATGTCATCATCCGTAGGTTCACGTTGTTCATTGAGCAGGTGGGTCACAAGATTTCTTGCTGGAGTGAGATAACGGCTTGTGAATACAGTGCCTTTAGCTTCTTCTCCGGGTTTCTTGTTAAGCGAATAAAGGCTGTATGCAATAGGATCGACACTCATTGCATACACCGTTGAGTTCAACTTGTCTTTGCTGTAAGGCTCTCCCATAGTGTAAAGAGCACCGGTAATTTTTTCGTTTGCGAGTTCTTCGGCAAAGTTCTCTATTCTTGCCACTTCATCGGCTGAATATCCTTTTGACATAGTACTGTCAAGGCGAAGCTCACGGTGAATTCCGAGTTCAACAGTATATTTTTTTACCAGTTTGGATGCATTGTCAAGGCGGCGGGAATCACAATTGTCGCTCTCCGCCTCTTTATTGTATGACGCGATTGCATCAGATAGATTCTTGTATATGCCACGTACATTACTTTCAATAAAGGGAGGAGTAAGGTAGTTGACTATTCCTGCATAGCTGCGTCGTTTAGCTGTCATGGCTTCTCCAACATTGCTTGTTGAGTAGATGTAGATATGCGGTATAGTGCCAATGAGCCGGTCACTCCAGTCAAGACTGCCGAGAGCCGCCTGTTTGCGGGGCGTGAACTCAAGTGAGCCGTGGGCACCGAAGTGAATTAGCGCATCAGCTCCAAAGCCATGTTTAGCCCAAAGGTATGCTCCGACGTAAGCATGAGGCGGTGCCATATCGGTGCCGTGTACAATACTGAAACTATCATCTCCTATTCCTGCGGCAGTCTGGGGAATGAGAACTATATTTCCGAATTTTAGAGCGGCAACGGCGAGTTTACCATCATCGGTTTTAAGTCCACTCCCCGGAAAAGCACCGTCTAAGGTCTCTATATCAGCTATCATGTCCGGCGGCAAAGATGCCTCGCACCAGGATTTATAATCAGCTTCACTTATAAGCTCTGGAGAGCAAGTTTTGACAAAACGCTGCATCTCGCCAACTGCATAGCTTCCGAAAACTTTTCCGCGTTCATTTACCAGCTTTTCAAATTCAGCTTCAGAACCGGGAAGATTGCTGACTTCATAGCCCTCCTTTTTCATTCTTGTAAGCAAGTTATAGAGAGAGGGGGCAACTTCCATACCTTCGGCAGTGAGGGCATTCTGTCCGGGACCTTTGAAATAGAATATCGCTACCTTTTTATCGCTGTTTGACATTCTGCTCAGTCGTGTGTAGTTGTTCACGGTCTGAACAAACTCCTGCAATCTTCCGGGAATAGCTTTGATTTGAGGAATCCCATCCTCACCTTCGTACTGAGCGAACAATGCCCAGGGTCGAATCGCTCCGTCAATTTCAGGTGTAACAACACTTTGTGACAGAAAACCACCGTTCATGCCCATTTTGTCATCTATCCACTCATTGTAATCGCGGTTCACATTAAGAGGTGAGAATAACGGTATGTTTTTGCGTGAAAGATAGTTTACAGCAGCATCTCCAAGGCGACCGTGTGCCATGTTTATCACCGCCGATGCCGCTATGCTGTCAGCGGTTCCATCAGTAATGCATCTTTGGAAATTGGTGATTGGATAAACGATATTGCCGGTAGCCTCAAGTTCAGCAATCAATTCATCAGGAACTCCCATCTGTCCCGTAAGAATTATAGCTGGTTTTCCTGGTGCTGTAAATCCATTCTCATAAAGGTATTTTTCGTACTCTGACAAGGTATTGAAATAAAGAATATCTCCATTTTTGCTTTTAACATCGGTATGATAGAACAATCCGGTAGGAGATGGCTGCGGATCGGATATGTCGCCGATAAAAAATTTTTTTCCGTCAATGAACTTGCGCACATAGTTGAGCATCGAGCGATAGTTTTCTCGACCTCCTCCCTGAAGATACTGCTTTAGAAACTCTGTATCGACAGAGTCGGTTGATACAATCATATTCTGAGGATTGGTAACAGCGGTGGATAGTACCGGCAAGCCTTTTTCAGCGGCTTTTGTGAGCGCTTCGCGCTGCTCCTCTGTTATGCGTAGTCCCATACCGTTGACAAATACCATATCGTATTTCCCGGCTTGATCAAGTTTATCCGTACTTAAATTTATAATTCTTATATGAGAATTATCATTCGCCTTGCCAATTTCGCCGAGAGTTATCGGCTGGTAGTTGACAAATGCAATGTCGGTGGTTGATGCTGTGCTTTGCCACACGCAGGTCGCTCCGAGTGCAATAACGG
Source organism: uncultured Porphyromonadaceae bacterium (assembly GCA_947178565.1). Lineage (GTDB taxonomy): Bacteria > Bacteroidota > Bacteroidia > Bacteroidales > Muribaculaceae > Paramuribaculum. Next base: position 5,517 of record CAMWYV010000065.1, read on the forward strand.
TTGCACCAATGGCGGTGATGATTATCTGTTTTTTGGTCATATTCATTTAAGCATTGATTCAATGTTGAGTGACACTCCGATATTGAATGATATACCGGTGGTGGAAGGTGTGCTGCTGTAGTTATACTTCGGCACATAGTTGAAAAGGTTGTCAACAGTGAGTATCACATCAATTCCTTTCCAAATACTGTTTGTTACATTGAGTTTCCACATGGTATAGCCGGGATATTTCACTCGTTCGGTTTCTTCGTATGAGGTGAGTGATGTAAACTCATCAACAGTCACGTTTGAGAGAACTCTGCCGCTCAGGGCAATCATGAGTCCGTAATTTTTCCATTCACGGGTGTAATCTACGCGGGCTGTTGCGGTATGGGGGCGGGTAGATGAGGTGTATGGCTCTCCTTTTCTTACATGTTCATGGGTAAAGACGTATGACAGGCGGGTGCCTAATCCCCATTTTGTACGCCACGCTATATTGGCGTCTATTCCGGCAATATTGACTTGGTGGATGTTGTTGTACTCCATTCCTCCCAATGCCTGATTCCACACTGTAGTCATTCTGTTTTCTACAAGATTGCAGAATGTACCGATGTTTGCATTCAGCAGTCCTTTGGTAAACTCGCCTGAAAGCTGGAAATTGTTGCTGACCTCAGGTTTTAGGTTCGGATTTCCATAAATCATGAAAATGCTTGCCATATCGAAGTTCATGTACATCTCTTTAAGAGTTGGAGCACGGAATCCACCGGCATAACTGCCCCTGATTTTGAATCGGTCAAGATTGTACATCAAGTTGACACGGGATGAGAGGTGCTTCATATCCGACTCTGAGAAGTAGTCGTATCGACCTCCGGCTATTATGTTGAGTTTGTTAAATGTCAGATCAATCTGTGCAAAGCCATCTGCAGTATATTGTCTGTGACTACCGTTACCATCAAACTGGTACGACATCAGATAGTCGCGCATCACATCACCTCCTAATGTGAGGATATGCTTTTCGGCAAAAGTGTGATTGAATATGGCTTTGCCGATATTCTGC
>CAMWYV010000066.1 GCA_947178565.1 uncultured Porphyromonadaceae bacterium
ATATGATTGAGAATACCGGAAATAAAATGGGTCGTGATGGCCGTCTTGGGGTATGGCAAGGTATGTGGATGAGTACTGCGATTCTTCTTCCGCTAGGAATTTTTGTAACATATAAGGCAGTTAATGATTCCGCGGTATTCAATAAGGATGCTTATATGAATTTCTTCCGTAAACTCCTCGGCCGTAATCAGGTTCGTCATGTGGAGATGAAGGAGGTAATAATGGATGAGGTGGTTCCCGAAGTGGCAATCTCTAAATTGAATATGTTGGATGAGGCATCCCGTCATTTTCTCAAGGCATTTCCAGCCAAGCCCAATTATTTGACTTATTGGCTCAAAGGATGTCCGGTAGATGAACTCCATTCTCTATCTGAGAAAGTGGAAGATGTGGCGATATATTTGTCAAACTCAGATAATAAGTTGGTTATTAATAAGCTGATGGATATGCCTATTCTTAAAAACCTATGGGTATATCGCCCTGCGTCCAGACCTTGGATGGGATGGGTGGCGATAATTTTGTTCCCTATAGGTATTTGTGGATACCTAGTAGGCAGTAATGCTGTCAAGCACCTTAGGAGAGACGTGGATAATATTCTCAAGGTTGACCAACAGTTAATGGTAATGCTTTTAAATAATTCAGGAGATGAACAATAATATTAAACTTGATTCGATTGAGGATGCCATCGAAGATTTTCGCAATGGTAAGTTTGTAGTTGTAGTTGACGATGAAGACCGTGAAAATGAAGGTGACCTTATAATGGCTGCGGAAAAGGTTACTCCTGAAGCGGTCAACTTTATGGTGACCAATGCTCGTGGAGAGCTTTGTGCCCCGGTTACTCTTTCTCGTTGCCGGGAACTTGAGCTCACTCATCAGGTGCAGGATAATACCTCAATGCTCGGTACACCTTTCACTATCACGATTGATAAACTTGAAGGTTGCACTACCGGAGTGTCGGCAGCTGATCGTGCTGCGACCATCAGAGCGCTTGCAGATCCCGCATCGGTACCATCTACTTTCGGACGACCGGGTCATGTCCATCCACTGTATGCTCAGGATGAGGGTGTATTGCGCCGCCCTGGTCACACTGAGGCAAGTATTGATTTGGCACGTCTCGCCGGAATGACACCTGCGGCTACTCTTATAGAGATTCTCAATGAGGACGGTACTATGGCGCGTCTGCCTCAGCTCCGTAAAAAAGCTGATGAATGGGGACTGAAACTGATTTCCATCCGTGATCTTATAGCATACCGTCTCAAAAATGAATCGACGGTTGAGCAGGGTGTTGAGGTTGATATGCCTACTTCCCACGGTCATTTTCATCTTATCCCGTTTAGAGAAAAATCATCGGGCAGAGAACATATCGCCCTTATTAAAGGTGATGTCGCCGATGGAAAACCTGTCTTGGTGCGCGTTCATTCATCTTGCGCCACAGGTGATATTTTTGGGTCACAGCGTTGTGACTGTGGCGATCAGCTCCATAAAGCTATGGAAATGATTGAAAAAGAGGGGAGAGGTGTCATCCTTTATCTAAATCAGGAGGGTAGGGGTATAGGACTGATGGATAAGATTAAGGCATATAAACTTCAGGAGGAAGGACTTGATACCGTGGATGCCAACCTTCACCTCGGGCATAAAGCAGATGAGCGTGACTATGGTGTCGGTGCGCAGATTCTCCATAAACTGGGAATACGTGATATGCGCCTTATGACCAACAATCCTGTTAAAAGAATAGGTTTGGAAGGCTATGGGCTAAGTGTTGTGGAGAATGTGCCAATAGAAGTTGCCCCAAATGAATACAACAAATTCTATATGCATACTAAAAAGACCAGAATGGGTCATCATCTGGATAATGTTGATTGAAATTCTTTGCAATGAAACAGGTGTTATCTAAATTTCTTGCAGTTGTTGCTCTGATTGCATTAGTCGGGTGTTCATCAAAACTCAATGAGAGTCCTGAAGTTCTCTCTGCCCTTGATAAAGCAGGAAGCAATCGCGGTGAGCTTGAAAAAGTTCTCCGCCATTATTCCGGAAATCCGGAGAAACTTGAGGCGGCGAGATGGTTGATTCTGAATATGCACTATCACTACAGTGTGGAAGGTGATGAGATTGATTCACTTGAAAAGGTGTATGAGCCGCTTTTGGGCTATAAAGTGAATTTCGGTCTGGACAAAGACATGATTGAAAAATGGAATAAATATCCGTTTTATGCGCTTCTGAGAAAAGATGATATAAGGACAGTTAAATCTAATATTCTTATAGATAATATTGACCGGGCATACGATGACTGGAAAAATATTCCCTGGAATAAAGATTTGTTGTTTGAAGATTTTTGTGAACTGTTGCTTCCTTATACTATAGGTGATGCCAGGATTAAGGAATGGCGAAAAGCGTATGCTGATCATTTTCGTCCGCTTCTCGATTCGGTCTATCAGGGAGATGATGCGGTTGAAGCAGCGAGGCATCTCAATGACATTATAATTAAAGAGGACTGGAAATATAATGATGAGTTGATTACCCCTCACAGAGATGCTTTAGTGCTTTTGGAGCATAGAGTCGGCTGTAATCGTGATAAAATTGACTTGCTTATTTATGCTATGAGAGCCTGTGGCATTCCTGTTGCCATTGATCAGTTGCTCATTTCGCCTGAGAGTAAGAATTCTCACAGATGGGTTGTAGTAAAAGATACACAAACGGGAAGATATATTCCATTTGGTACTGATTCTATGGAACCTGACAGAAATAATCCGCCGCGCGACAAACGGAAAAAAGGTAAAGTTTATCGTGTGACTTTCAGCAGACAGAAGACTCATGAAGAAAAATTCAGGAATATTCGGTCATTGCCTATCAAGATTACCCATCCTTGTATTATGGATGTCACTGACGAGTATTTTGTGCCGGATTCAGCAACAGTGCCGGTATTTACGGATAAGAAAAACGTATATCTTGCTTTGCCGGTGATAGATGAGTGGTTGCCTATAGATGTTGGTAGAGTGAAAAATGACTCAGTCACGTTCACCAATTTTGAAGGAGGGGTATATTATGTACCGGCAGTCGTTAATAATAGTGTTTTTGAAGCGTGTGGTTATCCGTTCTATCGCGACCGCAATTTCAATACCGTTATTTTAAAGCCCGATACATTGCACAAAATAAAAATAGCTATGGAGCGAACAATGCCTTTGCGCAATACTTATGTCAGATACCTCAGTGATTTTGTTATTGGTGCGGTCATTGAGGCATCTTTAGATGAGAAATTCACATCACCGGATACATTGGTGGTCATTCAGGATACGCTCTTTAAGAGACGGCATAAGTTTGTAAGTCCGTTTCCTGATAAAGAATATTCTTATCTCAGATACAGTGCGCCTCCCGGTAAGTTTGCAATGATTGGTGAACTTGAATTATACTCTGACAAGGATTCCGGAAACAAGTTGACATATTCTGTCACTGATAAACTCGTTGATCGCTCACGGTCTTATCTGCTGTATGATGATAATCTCGTACAGGCGTTTACGATACCTGAACCCGGAGCGAAATTCCACATGAAACTTGATAATAAGAGCACTATCGGTTCTATAAGATTCACTGCGCGAAATGACGGACATTTCCCGATACCCGGACATAATTATGAACTGTTTTATCAGGATGGTCCCAACGGGTGGAAATCTTTGGGTCAGTGTATTGGTTCTAAAGATTATATTCTTCATTTTACGGTGCCGGATAATGCGTTGCTAAAACTTGTTGATTTAAGTTCGACAGATAGGAACCACAAACAGGTTTTCACCGTGAAAGATGGTAAGATTATTTATACTTTGGACTTCGGATTCTTTAATCTAAGACCGTGATTTATTATGCAAGATAATACTAAACAGTTACTTCTTGACAAAAGATACCTGCGCATGGCTTTGATATGGGCTGAAAACTCATATTGTGTGCGCCGTCGTGTCGGAGCACTCATAGTAAGAGATCAGATGATTATCTCGGATGGTTTCAACGGTACACCTGCCGGATTTGAAAACGTATGCGAGGATGATGCAGGATACACAAAGCCATACGTGCTTCATGCTGAAGCAAACGCCATTACCAAAGTGGCTCGTAGTAATAACTCAAGCGATGGAGCTACCTTATACGTAACGGCTTCACCATGTCTTGAATGCTCCAAGCTTATTATTCAGGCAGGTATCCGGAGAGTGGTATATCATGAGCTTTATCGGATGAGCGACGGTATTGATTTGCTTAAACGTGCGTCAGTGGAATGTATTCACATTCCCGATTTATCAGAATAGCGTTTTTATATTTTATGAAATCAAATAAGAAACTTGCGGTTTGGCTACCTGTCATCGTAGCAGTAGCATTCGTTACCGGACTATATCTTGGTGCCAACCTGTTTAAGAATGGTCCTGAATGGAATACAAGAGTGAAAATCGGAGAGATTATGGATCTTATCTCTGATCAATACGTCGATGAGGTTGATACGGACAGCATTCTTGAGGCATCTATCCCCGATATTTTGGCAAAACTCGACCCGCATACTGTTTATATTCCTGCATCTGAACTTCAGGCTACCAATGAAATACTTGACGGCTCATTCGGCGGTATTGGTGTTGTATTCAGTATGATGAACGATACTGCCACGGTTATGGAAGTGGTATCCGGTGGACCGGCAGAAAAAGCAGGAATGCTTGCTGGCGACAGAATTGTTACTGTCAATGATTCTATCGTTGCGGGTATAAAGTTGGAGAGTGAGTCACTGCGTAAAAAGCTGAAAGGTCCTAAAGGCTCATCTGTAGTAGTTGGAATAAAAAGAAGTAATTCACATGAACTTCTCTCTTTTGAGGTTGTGAGAGGAGATATACCCGTTAATGCAGTAGATGCCTCATATATGATCAGACCCGGTATCGGATATATACGCATCAATAAATTCGGTCGCACGACTTACATGGAATTTATGAATGCAATGGTTTCATTGCGTGTTGATGGTGCCAAGAAGATTATACTTGATCTGCGTGGCAATACCGGAGGATATATGGAGCCTGCGATACTTATGGCGAATGAATTCCTCGGAGGTGGAATGCCAATTGTTTCAACTCATGGTCGTAAAGGAAATATTGAATCAGATTTCTCCGGGGACGGACAAGGTGCTTTCGGCGATACCGAGCTGGTGGTTGTAATTGATGAAGGAAGTGCAAGTGCCAGCGAAATTTTCGCGGGAGCGATTCAGGATAATGACAGAGGACTGATTGTTGGCCGTCGCTCATTTGGCAAAGGACTTGTGCAACGACAGATTGAGTTGCCTGATAGTAGTGCGATAAGATTGACGACCGCACGTTACTACACTCCTTCAGGAAGATGTATTCAGAAACCTTACACTCGTGGAGCTACAGAAGATTATGAATTGGAAATCTATACCAGATTTGATAAAGGCGAGGGTTTCAGTGCCGACAGTATTAAGGTTGATACTACAAAAATATACAGCACTGCGTCAGGTAGAACCGTATATGGAGGTGGTGGAATTATGCCGGATGTCTATGTAGCAGGCGATACCGCCGGAGTCACACCATATTATATTAAGGTGTTTAATGCCGGAATGCTTCACCGATATGCGTTCTTATTCACTGATATGAATAGAGATGCACTTACTTCTGCAAACTCGGTTTCAGAACTTATGGATATGCTCCCGCAGGATGATATACTCTTGAATGAGTTTATCGAATTTGCACGTACCGAAGGAAACATACCTCCCAGATGGTACTATATAAACATTTCAAGAGATTTGATTGTTAGACAATTGAAATCACTAATAGCAAGTGATGTGCTCGGTCAGTCGGCGCTTTTTGAAGTGAGCAATGAAGGAGATCCGGCAATTCTGCGGGCAATTCAGGAGCTCACTCAAGGAAACGCTGTTGCTCCGATAACCGGACAGTCACATAAGTGAGAGTATAATTGAAATGAAAAAAGAGGATATAAGAAGAAAAATCAGAGCATCTAAAAGTCTGCTCTCCGATGCGGAAAAGAAATCGGCAGCCGAGAAAGTATTCGCACGGCTTGAAGAACTTGCCGCTTTTATGTTGTCCGATAGAATTCTGATGTACCATTCTTTGCCGGATGAACTTTCTACATTGGATTTCATCGCCAAGTGGAGTGGCAGAAAGAATTTCTTTCTTCCGAGAGTCAACGGAGTGGATTTGGACATCCTTCCATACGATCGATCAACTCTTCGCCTTGGCACTTTTCAAATTGAAGAGCCGCAGGGAGATAATCTAATTTCTATCGAAGATATTGAGATGGTAGTGGTTCCCGCAATCGCCTATGACCGAACCGGCAATAGAGTTGGAAGGGGAAAAGGTTATTATGTTCGGCTCTTTCAGCATTCAAAAGCCTTAAAAGTTGGAGTGGGATATGACTTTCAGCTTGTAGATGAAATAGATGTTGGGGTGGGACCATTCAAAATGCTGACTCTGGGCGTGGATGGTAGCCACATTGGTCAGTCTAAGCCTCCACCACGAGTGAGGGCCTCTTCCACTTTAAGAGCTATATGTTATCTCTTAAAATCTC